>JASHVA010000102.1 GCA_030039715.1 Thermoplasmata archaeon
CCGTGCGTCGAGTTTCTCACGGGCTCGACCAGCGTCGGTGCCGTCGTAACCGTGCCGGCAGCGACCTTCACGTTCTTCGTGCTCACCTGGCCCAGCTACGCGTTTCCCGTTCTACTGATTCGTGAAGCGATCGTCGTCTGGAACAAGTGGACCGCGTCGCTCTTGGCTCTCGGGATCGCCTACGGAGCACTGAACGAAGGGTTGCTCGCGAAGACCTACTTCGCGATCACGGCGACCTCGCCACCCCTCGGGGGCGGGGCAGGTCGCTGGTTCGGCGTGAACTGGCCGTGGGTGACCGAGATCACGCTCTTCCACATGATCGTCAGCATCTCCGTGCCCGTCGTCCTGAGCTTCCTCATCTTCCCGGATACACGGAACCGACGGCTCCTCAGTGTTCGGACTGTGCGGGTCTTCGTGGCGTTGATCCTGGCCGAGGTACTCGGAATCCTGGCATTGGAGTCCCTTTTCAGCGCCGCGGTCCGCGGCATACTACCCCTCATCCTGTTGCCGACCGCCATTCTCGCCCTCGGCGTATACCTAGCCCGCCGGTTGCCCCGGCCCGACCCCGCACGCGTCCTGCGAGGACGCGCTGCGCGACCGTTGACCCTTACACTGGCCTCGCTCGCGTTCTTCGCCCTTACGTTCACGCCCGTGCTGTGGGCATTCCCTGTCGCGTTCCTCCCCACGAACCAACTCTACGTGTGGTTCTGGCAATTCGGGAGCTCCTCGGCTGTCGTGGCGACGGTCTACCCCCTGGGGCTCGCGGCTCTGGCGCTGCGCTTCTTCAGCCGGTACTCACTCACCGACCGCCAACTGCTCGCCGTTCTCGTCGGAGTGATGCTCCAGCCGCTCGCCACCGCCCTATCGGTCCATGACATACCGTCCGGCGACTGGGCGGCCGCCATCGCCTACATCGCGGCCATCGTCGTCGCGTTCCGCCGGATCCGAGTCCGCGAACTGATACCCTCCAGACCGGGCATGGCCGGGGCGGCCGGCTGAGCAGCGGTCCACGGCGACGCTCCCGTTGGAATCGTTATCTTCGAGTTGGCCCTCGGGCCCTCGATGGCGAAGTCGGCGGAGGGCAAGTCGACGATCTTGAAGGCGGGAGCGAAGGCACCGCACTTCACGCTGCACACGACCCCCGACCAGAGCGTATCGCTGAAGGATTTCGTCGGCCGGCCGGTGGTCCTGGCGTTCTACCCGGCCGACTGGAGCCCGGTTTGCTCCGATCAGATGGGCCTCTATGCGCAGCTCATGCCCGAATTCAAGAAGTTCGAGGCGGAGATCCTCGGCGTCTCCGTCGACGGTATCTGGTCGCATCTCGCGTTCTCCAAGGACCGCAAGCTCAATTTCCCGCTTCTCGCGGACTTTGAGCCCAAGGGCGCCGTGTCGCGTCTCTACGGCGTCTACGAGGACCGGACGGGCGAATCGGCGAGAGCGCTCTTCGTGATCGACAAGAAGGGCGTGATTCGCTGGAGCTACCTGTCCCCGGACGGAGTGAATCCGGGCGCCGACGGGATACTGTCGGCGCTCGAGGGCCTGGATTAGGCGGGATGTCGGGATCGTATCGCGCGCCCCGGCTCACTCTGGCCGTAGGGGACCGGGACCACTCCCAGGGCGCCCCGGACGCTCCCCTCGTGCTGGTCGAGTACGGGGATTACCAATGCCCGTACTGCGGGGCGGCCTATCCTCAGGTGAAGAGAGTCCAGAAGGAGCTGGGGACGTCGCTGCGATTCATCTTCCGGAACTTCCCGATCACGAACGCCCATCCGCAGGCCGAGTGGGCGGCCGAAACGGCCGAGGCCGCCGCCGCCCAGGGAAGATTTTGGGAGGTCCACGACTTCCTCTTCGAGAACCAACGGTTCCTCGGCAACCCGTCGTATTTCTCGGCGTACGAGAGCAAGATCAAGCTCGACGCTCGCAAGATCACCGAAGAGATCGAACGCCACTCGTTCCTTCCCCGGATCAAGGAGGATTTCGAGAGCGGCGTACGCAGCGGCGTGAACGGGACGCCCACGTTCTTCATCAACGGAACTCGATACGACGGGGCTCCGGAAGCGGCACCGATCGTCGCGGCCCTGAAGCGGGCCGGAAAGGGTTCGCGCGAGAGCGGCGAGCGATAGGCGAAGCCCCGCCAGCGCTACGCTCCGCCGAGGTTGTCTTCCACGGTTCGGAGCCGTCCTAAGCCAAAAAGGTGCAACGACGGGTCAACTCAGTGGCGCTCCTTCGTGCCATAAATATCAGCAAAGCGATTCCCCCGCATGGCGCGGGACTCCCCCTCCAAACAGCAGCAGGACTACGCGAAGGCCGTGCTCGGTCGGAACCTGAAGGTCCGCCCGGGAGAGAACGTGATCATCGAGGGGTGGAGCCGGATGCTCCCCTGGGCGGCGGCCCTCGCGAGGGAGACGCGGCGGCTCGGCGCCTACCCCCTCGTCCTGTTCGAGGACGAGGACCAGTTCTGGGACTCCGTGGACTCGCGAGAGGATGACGTGCTCGGTGCGGCGCCGTCGCACGAGTGGGCCGCGCTCGGAGAAGCCGACGTCTACCTCCACATGTGGAACGCCGGCGACCGTCTGCGGCTCGAGGCGCTCGGCCCGAAGCGCAACGAGAAGCTCTTCGGCTGGAATCCGGCGTGGTACAAGGCGGCGTCGAAGGCGGGGCTCCGAGGGAGCCGCCTCGACATCGGACGACCGTTCCCGAGCCTCGCAAAGATCTACCGGGTCGACCTCGCGACGTGGCTCGACCAGCTCGTCCAGGCCACTCTCGTCAATCCCGATTCCATGGAGGCGACGGGGAAGCCCATCGCTCGCGCGCTGGAGAAGGGCAAACGGATCCGGATCCACGATGACCGGGGCACGGACCTGACCCTGGGACTGGCCCACCGGAAGGCCCGACTCGATATCGGCCGACTGTCGAAGGAGGACCTCAAGTCCCCGTTCGGGATGCTCAACCTCCTGCCGGCAGGAGCCGTTCGGGTCGCCGTGGACGAGACGGTTGCCGAGGGGAAGATCGTCGCGAATCGAGCGAGCTACAACGACGTCGGGATGTCGACCGGTGGCGTGTTCGAGTTCCACAAGGGACGCCTCGTGAAGCACCATTACGACACCGGCGCCGAGTTCTTTGACAAGCCCTTCGCCAAAGGCGGCAAGGGCCGGGACCGGCCGGGAGCTCTCACCTTCGGGCTGAACCCGAAACTGCACAACACGCCGCAGCTCGAGGACCGGGAGGCCGGAGCGATCACGGTCACGGTCGGCAGCAATCGGTTCCTGCCGGGCGGGAAGAACAAGACGGACTTCAACGGCATCGTCGTGAACGCGGGAGCCAGGGTGGAGATCGACGGAAAGCTGCTCCGGCTCCCGGGGTAGCCCACCCCGGCCGCTCCTCCCGCGGTCGGCGGCGCCCGGTCGGAGCCCGGCGTCTCTAACCCGGATTCCCGATCAGAATGTCCCACGGCTCGAAGAGCTCGACCAGCACGCCGGACCGAACCCAGGGGTCCGGGTCGAGGATGCGGTGCGCCTCTTCGAGCGACTCTGACTTCACGATCAGCATCGCCCGGTGCCGATGGCCGTCGACGGGGCCCCCCAGCAGTACGAATCCATCGGGTAAGGCGTTCATGAAATCGCGGTGTTCGTCCCACTGCGGTTGCTCCCGCATCCCCCGGCCCTCCTTCCACGCGGGACCGTGGTACGAGCTCACCACGAAGTACGCCATCGGCTGGAGCGAGAACGAAAGGCCTCCCTTGAACCTAGCCGTTGAACGCCGACGCTCCGCTCGATCCACCGACGCGCGCCCAATACGAGTGCCCCGACTCGATGGCTCCGCTCGGTCGATAAGGCTTAGAGCCGGGAACACCGAGTTTCCGTCATGGGCCGCTCGCCGGGACCGAATCGCCTGTCCCTCCCGATGGCCGCTGCGCTCGTCATTGTCCTCCTCCTCACGGTCGGCTTCGCGTTCGGGCCGGCTCCCCCGCGCAATCCCCGGGGGGCTCCCGCGTCGACCTCGCGGATTGCCCTCGCCCCGACGGCTCGGCCTTCGGCGGCGGACTACCAGGTAAGTTTCGCGGAGTACAGTCTCCCGTTGGGCGCGACCTGGTACGTGAATGTCTCGGGCCAGCCGTCGCTCTCGGCCGTCGTGTCAATCTCCTCCGGCACGACGCTTTCGGCCAATCTTACGAACGGCTCGTACTCGTACACGGCGGAGAGCAACGTCCAGTACTTCGTCGCGCCCGGTGCGCCCTTCAACGTCTCGGGTGCGCCGCTCGCGTTCAACGTCCTGTACGGCCTGCAGCCCGGAATCTACGAAGTGATCTTCCTGGAGACCGGGATCGCCGGAGGTACCAACTGGTCCGTGACGTACAACGGAACGACTCAGACGGCGTTCGCCCCCAACTCCGTCTCGTTCTACACGGT
>JASHVA010000103.1 GCA_030039715.1 Thermoplasmata archaeon
GGCCGCACGGTCCGCGTCTCGCAGCAGTTCTACGGGGAGCGGGTCGTCTCGAAGGAGGAGCTCCTCTGGGCGCTCGAGCGGGCGACGATCGCGAACCTGCTCGGCGAGCGGGTCCTTCGGCTCGCCCGAGAGGGAGGGTTCGTCGGTCCGGACGGGACCGGGCACCTGGGCGGGGTCCCGCACGCCGAGATCTTCGCGATGCACGACTGAGCGGGAGGTCGCCGATGGACGGGGAGTTCTGCGTCGTTTGCGGCCGGACCGGCCGGGAGCTCACGGACGGTCTCTGCGCCGAGTGCGCGGCCGACCGGACGACGCTCGTGACCGTGCCCGAGCGGGCCGTGGTGGTCGTCTGTCCGAGCTGCGGGGCCCGCCAGGTCGGGGGGGTCTGGGAACGGGAGGGGTCGAGCCCCCTCTTGACCGCCGAGGACCTCGCGCCGTTCCTCCGCGTGCATCCCGAGGTCGGGGTCCGGCGCGTCCGCTGGGAAGAGACGTCGGCGTCGGGCACCGTGCGCGAACTCTCGGGCTCGGTGGACGTCGTGTTCCGCGGAGTGCCGCGGACCGTGCCGGTCCGCCTCTCCGTGCGGACGGAGCACCGCGCCTGCCCGGAGTGCAGCCGCAAGAGCGGTCGGTACTACACGGCCGTGCTCCAGCTGCGGGGGGACCAGGTGAAACCGGCGGAGAAATCCCAGCCCCTCCACGCCCGCCTCGCGACGGCCTGGCGGGAGTTGCTCGCCGAGAGCCGGGCGGAGTGGCGGAAGTCGGTGTCGTGGCAGGAGGAGCTGCCCGAGGGGTACGACGTCTTCTTCACCCAGACGCTCGCCGCCCGCGCCGTCGCGAAGGTCGCGAAGACGAAGTTCGGAGCCTCGGTGAAGGAGTCGGCGACGCTCTTCGGCCGGAAGGACGGCCAGGACGTCTACCGGGTGACGCTCTGCCTCCGTTTTCCGAGGGTCGCAGCGACGGTCGACGGGCCGCGCGGCCGCGTAGAACAATAGACTTAAGAAGCGACCCGGGCTCTTTCGCCTCGATAGAAGGTCTCGCCGCATGTCGAAGAGTGGAATCCTCCGGCGCCATCACGGGTCCGACACTTTGGAAGAAGGGACGTTTCTCGACCTCGGCTCGATGCAGTTCGAGGACGAGGCCGGCGCGCTCGCCGGAGCGAGAGGCACCGTGCGGACGGCCGAGATCCTGCGGTTCGAGGACCTGCACCAGATCTCGAAGCTCGCCTACCAGGGCGACATCGTGCTCCTGGACTACACGTCGATCGCGAACGACCCGATCGCGGTCAAGCGGATGAGCGTCGATCTCAAGAACGTCGCGAAGGACACCGGAGGAGATGTCGCGGGCATCGCCAAGAACCTGCTCGCGATCACGCCCACGGGGATCCGGATCGACCGGCAGAAGATCCGACCGTCGTTCTGAGGCTCTCGGGCCTCCCATGAAGGCACTGCTGGACCGTCGCGAAGCGACGGCGGTCGCCGCCGACGCCCTCGTCACCGCCCTCTTCGAGCGCGGCGACAAGGAGACGACGTTCCCGCGGGGTCTCTCGAAAGAGGACGCGGCGACGAAAGGTCTGCTGAAGGCCGCCTGGGACCGCCGCGAGGTCCGAGGCAAAGCGAAGGAGCTCACCGTCATCCACCGCCCCGACGGCCGTGGGCGCGTCGTCGTGGTCGGGCTCGGGGCCCGCGAGAAGTTCTCCGCCGAGAGCGTCCGCCGGGCGGCCGCGGAGGCGGTCCGCGCCCTCAAAGGTCGGGGAGCCCGCACGGCCGCCTTCCGTCTCGCCGCGTTCGCCCAGGAGCCGGTGACGAGCGAGGGCGCGGCGCGCGCGATCGTGGACGGAAGCTACCTCGGCGGGTACGAGTTCCTGCGGTACCGGTCGACGGCCGACGGGACCGTTGAGGAGACGACGATCGCCCTCGGCGAGGAGTTCCAGCGCGACGAGACCGCCCTGCAGAGAGCGCTCGACGAAGAGCGGACCATCGCCGAGACGGTCCTCTGGACGCGCGACATCGCGAACTTGCCGGCCGATACGGCCTCGCCCGCCCGCCTCGCCGAGGAGGCGCGGGCGCTCGGGAAGGAGCTCGGCCTCAAGGTGACCGTCTTCGACGAGAAGCAGCTCGCGGAGATGAACTGCGGCGGGATCCTCGCCGTGGGCGGCGGCTCGAACTCGCACCCGCCGCGCCTAGTCGTGCTCGAGTACCCGGGCGGCGCGCGGCGCGGGAAGACGGTCGCGGTCGTCGGGAAGGGGATCACCTTCGACTCCGGCGGGATCTCCATCAAGCCGGCGCCCGCGATGGCGAACATGAAGTTCGACAAGTCGGGCGCCGTCGCTGTCCTCGGCATCCTGCGCGCCGCGGCGCTGCTCAAGGTCCCCCCGCGGGTGATCGGCGTCCTCGGCTGCGCCGAGAACGTGCCGAGCGGCACTTCCTACCGCCCGGGCGACGTCGTCCGCACGTACAACGGGAAGACGATCGAGGTCCTGAACACCGACGCGGAGGGCCGGGTCGTCCTCGCCGACGCCCTCGCCTACGCGGTCGACAAGTACCGGCCGGACGAGCTCATCGACCTCGCGACCCTCACCGGCGCCGAGGTCGTCGCGCTCGGCGACGACACCGCCGGCCTCATGTCGACGGACGACAAGCTCGCGAACGGACTCCTCGCGGC
>JASHVA010000012.1 GCA_030039715.1 Thermoplasmata archaeon
CGGTCGACCGGACCGGCGTGGAGATGGAGGCGCTGGTTGGGGCGAGCGTCGCGCTGCTCACCGTCTGGGACATGGTGAAGTACCTCGAGAAGGACGACCGCGGACTTTATCCGCGGACGACCCTCGGGCCGATTCGCGTCGTGACGAAATCGAAACGCGCGGACGAGGGGTCGTGACGGAGACGAGCCCGTCGCCCGCCTCGGGACGGCACCACCTCGGGGGCGGCCGCGCCCTCGGCTTCGTCGTGCTGTCGGTCTCCGACACCCACACCGAGGACGACGACCCGTCCGGTCAGCTCGCGCGCGAGCTGATCCAGGCCGGCGGCCACAAGCTCGTCCACTACGCGCTGGTCGCGAACTCCGTCGCCGACGCGCGGGAGACGCTCGAGCCGTGGCTCAAGGAGCACGCGGTCGAGGTCGGCGTGACGGTCGGCGGAACGGGCGTGAGCTCCCGGGACCTCACGGTCAACGCGCTCGAGTCGATGGGCGGCAAGCGGATCGACGGCTTCGGCGAGCTGTACCGCTCGGTGAGTTTCCAGGAGGTCGGGCCGCTCGCGATCATCAGCCGGGCCGGTCTCTACCTCATCAACGGAAAGCCGGTCTTCGCCCTGCCGGGCAGCGAGCGGGCGGTGCGGACGGCCCTCGAGCGCCTGATCCTGCCCGCGGCCGTCCACCTGGTCGAGGAGCTCGAGCGGTAGGTCCCGCTCAGGCGCGGCGCATCCCGAGCGCGCCCATCGGCGGCGGTCCGGCGTCCAACAGCTGCGGCGGCAGCCCTTGGACCTCACAGAATTCCGCCCAGGCGACGTTCGCATCGACGTGGTGGGCGAGCAGGATCCCCCGCGGGCTCAGCGTCTCCCAGGCCGAGCGGAGCTCGAAGCGGGCGCGCGCGAGCTCGGGACCGTTGTCGTACAGGAAGAGGTCCACCCGACCGGCCGAGCTCAACAGCTCCCGGAGGCGGTCGGTGGTGTTCCCGAGTGCGAGCGTCCAGCGGGACCGCAGCGACGGCGGAACGAACTGCCCGACGCTCACGTCGTGCACGCCGCTCGACCGGCCCGCGACCGGCCCGGGACCGAGCGAGGTCAGCGACCCCGAGCCGTTGTCGGCGAGGCCCTGCAGGATCCACGCCGTGGAGTAGCCGGGCCGGACCCCGGTCTCGAGCACGCTCTTCGGCCGCGCGGCGCGGACGAGGAGGTAGAGGAGGTCGCCCTGCGGAAGCTCGTGCGTGAACGCCATGCCGGCTCCGCGTTCGAGGAGGGTGTCGGGAAGGTCGCTCGCCCTGAGGTCGTGGCGGTACTGCGAGATCTCCGACGGGGTCGCGCCCGCGAGCGCGGCGATCCGGTCGACCGCGGCCTGCCGCAGCAAGAGCATGCGCTGCCGGATCGCCTTGCGGGCCGCCGGGGAGAGCAGCGACGGAAGCCGCGTGGCCCGGGAAAGGTAGGCGGGCACGGCGTCGCCCGCGGCGGTGGCTTCGGCCGACGGGAGCGTCGGGCCGGGATCCCCCGGAGCCGGCGTCACGTCCCGGGGAAGGGCGCCGGACGGTATGAACGTGATGGAGCCGGGAAGGCCCGGGCCCTCCGGACTTCCCCTGATGGTCCGGCCGTGCGCGAGGAATTTAATAGGCGGCAGCCCTCGGAACTCGTGAGGCTGCTCCATGTCCGTCCAAGAAGTCGGTGGCACGAATTTCGACAAGTTCGCCCAGGAGAACTCGGCGGTCGTCGTCGACGTCTGGGCTCCGTGGTGCGGCCCCTGCCGCATGGTCTCGCCGATCGTCGACCGGCTCAGCGAGAAGTACAAGGGGAAGGTCGCCTTCGGCAAGATGAACTCCGACGATAACGGGGAGAAGGCCGGCGCCCTCGGCATCATGAGCATCCCGACGCTCCTGTTCTACAAGCAGGGAAAGCTCGTCGACCGGATCGTCGGGGCGTATCCCGAAGAGGTCATCGACGAGCACGTCCGCCGGCTCCTCTGACTCCCCCGCCCGGGGGACGGGCGTCGCGCGGCGGGCGACGCGCGGTCGGGGACGACCGACTTTAGTACGGCGGCCGTAGCGGAGGGCGCATGAGCGTGCCCGCCGGCGACCCGCAGCTCGCCCGCTACTCGTTCCAGCGGAAGCTCGACGAGATCGGCGCCGTTCGGGGCCGGGCGACCGAACTCGTGAGCCTCTACGTCCCTCCCGGCCGGCAGATCCCGGACGTGATGGGGTACCTGCGGAACGAGTACGCGCAGAGCTCCAACATCAAGAGCCGCACGACGCGCAAGAACGTGATGTGGGCGATCGAGTCGCTCATGGGCCGGGTCCGGCAGTACCGGGAGGCCCCCGCGAACGGCGTCGCCTTCTTCGTCGGCAGCAAGGCGGTCGGCGCCGACAAGTCCGAGACGGTCACGTTCATCGTGGAGCCGCCCGAGCCGCTCAACACGTACCTCTACCGGTGCGACTCGACGTTCTTCCTGGACCCGTTGCTCGCGATGGTCCACGAGCCGGACGTCTGGGGCCTCATCGTGATGGACCGCGCGGAGGCGACGCTCGGGCTGCTCCGGGGGAAGCGCGTCGAGACGCTCAAGAACCGCCAGTCGCTCGTCCCGAGCAAGCACGGCCGGGGCGGCCAGTCCGCGCACCGGTTCGAGCGGATGATCGAGCACGCGGCGCACGAGTTCTTCGTGAAGGTCGCCGAAATGGCCGCGGAGCTGTTCCTGCCCCGGAAGGAGACGATGAAGGGCCTCCTGATCGGCGGGCCGGGCGCGACGAAGGAGTACTTCTACAAGGAGGGGTACCTCCACCACGAGCTCCAGCAGAAGGTCGTCCAGCCGCTCTTCGACACCGGCTACACCGACGAGTACGGCCTGAAGGAGCTCGTCGAGAAGGCGACCCAGACGCTCCACGGGCTCGACATCACCGAGGAGAAGCG
>JASHVA010000104.1 GCA_030039715.1 Thermoplasmata archaeon
CCTATCTCGCGTCGCTCGACGGCGCCGACGTGGCCCTCGACGGTCGGCCCTGGCTTCGGGGCGGTCGACCCGGCCGTTCGCGCTAGGCGGAGAAGCGCTCCGAGAACGCCTCGAGGAACGCCCGCGCGTCCCCGAGATGCCGCGCGGAGATCTGCTCGACGTTCACGCCGAGCGGCACCTCGACGCCCGCCTCGCGCGCCCGGCGCTCCACGGTCGACCAGACGGAGAGCGCCCGGTCGACGCTCCGCCCGATCGCGCCCCCGTCGTCCCCTTCCAGGATCGAGCGCTCCACCGCCTCGGGAATGTCCGCGCCGAGCCACCGGACGAACTCCGCGTCCTGCTCGTCCACGAGCGGCGCGAAGCTGAGAAGGACGGCGACCGGGACGAGCGACGCCTGACGGCAGAGGAGGTCGTACTGGCGCACCATCTGAAACGTGCTGTCGGCATCGAACACGATCTGCGTCGTGAAGAACGCCGCGCCCGCGCGCGTCTTCGACAGCATCCGGTGCGGCTCGCCGTCGCGCTGCGGGATCGTGATGTTCCCCACGAGGCCGCCGGCGCGCTCGAAGATCGGGCGGCAGATCCGGTCCGCCTCCGTGACGGCAGGTCCGGGGTAGGGGATGTACCGGCTCGTCCCGCCGACGAGGACCGCGTGACGGAGGCCCAGGCGGACCGTCTCGTGCGCCCACCGCTCGAGGGCGTCGGGGCTCTCGAGGTGCGCGACGACCTTGTTGACGACGACCTCGCGGCCCGAACGTTCCCCGAGGCGGCGGGCGTACTCCCGGGGATCGGCTGTCCGGTAGAGCGGACGGCCCTCGTGGTTCTCGTCGACGAGTTCGGGGACGTCGAGGGCGTCGATCCGGGGCAACGCCTCGATGAGGGCGAGCGCGGCGTCGACCTCCGTCGCCTGGCGGGCCGGTTTCGCCCGCGACGACGGCGGCACCGGTTCGAAGAAGAGCGGCGTGGCGCGGAGTGCTTCGGCGAGCGGACGGACCACTAGCGCAACCCCCCGACGCGGTCGACCTCGGGGGACGGGGCCCGCGATATAGCGTTTCGGCCGCGGCGGGGCGTTGCGGGTCGCGCAATCGGGAGTCCGCCGGCGGAAACCGGTCGTTCCGGCCCGCCCCCAACGTCATCTCCCCGCGGCGCTCGCTCCGTCCGTGCCGTCGCGTCGAGCGGGGCCGTCCCCGGGCGACCCCCACTCGCGGGTGCACATCGTACCGGTCGGCTTCGAGGTCGAGCGGGTCACGGAGCCGCTCGTCGACGAGCGGGCGGACCGCGTCTACCTCATCACCCGGCGGGAGCGAGACGCCGCGGCACCGTTCGTCGCCGAGGTCGTCCGGCGACTGCGGCGTGCCTCGCCGCCCGTCGAGGTCCGGGTCGTCGGCACCGACCCGTGGAGCGTCTTCGAGACGCTCGGCGCCTACCGCGGGATCTTCGAGGCCGAGCGGCGCGGCGTGCGGGGCGCGGCGGGCGTGCTGCCAATCCGGGTGAATGTCTCCACGGGCACGAAGATCACGGCGATCGCGGGGACGCTCGCCTGCATGCTGTGGAACGGGGAACCGTACTACGTGCAGGTGTCGCGGTCGTGGTACTCG
Source organism: Thermoplasmata archaeon (assembly GCA_030039715.1). Taxonomy (GTDB): domain Archaea; phylum Thermoplasmatota; class Thermoplasmata; order Lutacidiplasmatales; family UBA184; genus Lutacidiplasma. The sequence continues at coordinate 1,599 of JASHVA010000104.1, forward strand.
GACCGAACCCCCCGCGTCGGGTCGGTCCGCGACGTCGTCGAGCGGGTCGAGCCCGTGAACGTCTACGAGTTGCGGGCCCCGGCCCCCGAGCTCGTCGAGGTGCTCGAGGCCCTCGCCCGGCGCGGCGGCTCGCTGCGGAAGCGGGAGCTCCTGCGCGAGCTCGGACTCGACCGGCCGGCCTCTCCCGGCGGCGCGACGCTCTCTCCCCAGGCGCAGCACGGCCGCCTGCGCCGGCGCCTCGAGCCGCTCGAGAGCCGCTGGGGCTTCGTGCGCAGCGAATCCTCCGGGCCCCGCGCGCGGGTGGCGCTGACCGAGCAGGGCCGCGTCGCCCTCGGGCTCTTCGGTCGGCCCGCGCGATGATTTCACTGTATTAACGTGGTTAACGTTACTATTCTGAAATAGCCTCTCGCCCGTCCTCTTTTCGTGGAAGCTCGGAACGGCCCGGAGGGAAGCGGAGGGGACATGCCCTCCCTTCGGGCGCTCGGATCCCCGGTGCATGAGGCGGCGTTCGCGCCGCGGCCGACGGGACCCCGGGCGACGTCGGGGCCCGGTGCGCGAGCGACCCCGACGCCCCCGTTCCTCCCTCACCGGAGCCCTCGCGGGCCGCGGCGGTCGCCGCGGCCCGGCCGGCTCCGCCTCTACCCGCACACGCCGGCGGCGAACCCCTAAGGCGGCGCGCGCCGTCCTCCGGCGGTGCCGTCGCGTCATCTCGGGTCGGTCCTCGCCCTCGTCCGTCAGGGACTGACGCTCGAGCTCGACTACGGGTCCCGCTCCATCGAAGCGTTGCTCTGGGTCGCGGAGACGGTCGAAGAGTCGGTCTACGAGGCCGGATCCCTCCGCCGCACGCCGGACGGCCTCGCCTTCGCGCTCGACAACCCGCCGCTCCGCGTCGGAGCCTTCGACTTCCTCACGATCTCCGTCGACGGCTCAGCGGTCGCAGCCGAACGGGTCCGGTGGCGCCGCGACGCCGGGGGTCCGTGGACGGGCGCGGCCACGATCGGCCCGGCGGCACCGCTCGACTGGACACCGGGGGACCGGATCGAGTTCGAGGTCGCCGGCCCGTTCCCGGACCTCGGGGGACTCGCGACCGTGCGGCTCGAGCTGAGGACCTCGGCCGTACCGCCCCTCGTCTGGTTCGAGTTCACGGAACGGCCCGCGGAACCCGGAAGGCCCGCGTGACCGACGCGGTCCCCGCCCCGCCCACCCCCCGGCTCCTCTCCAGCCTCTCGGCCGCCGTGGTCCACGACGGCACGGGCGACCTCGAGCTCCGACGCGAGATGCGCGGCGCCCCGACCGAGTGGGGGGCGGTGATCGCCCAGTGCGTGCGGCTGACCGGCGCCTGGCACCTGACTCTGGGCGACGCCGACGAACGCGTGGGCCTTCCCGGAACGCTCGTCTCGGCGGGGCTCGAGGGCGCGACCTGGGTGAGCCGGCACCGCTGGAAGGGGTTCGAGCTCGAGCACCGCTTCGCGGCGGTGGACGCATTCCCCGGCGTCGTCCGGACGCTCCGGGTGCAGCGGCCGGACGGCCAGCCCGCGGTCCTGACGGTGCGGAGCGCGTTCGCGCCGTTCCTGCTCCCCGTCCTGGTCGAAGGGATCCGGCCGCGCTCGTTCCGGCTCGAGACGGAGGGCGAGGCCGTTCGCATCCGGCAGCGGGGGTTCGGTGCGGTGCTCCGGTCCGACCCGCTTCCGGACCGCCTCTTCCGCGACGGAAGCTCGTGGATCGGGGGACGGTATCGCGGGCCGCTTGACGAGCTGGCGGCCGAGTACACGCTGCGCCTCGCGCCCGGGTCCCGCGCCGAGCTCCGGATGATCCTGGCCGGCGGCCTCGACCGTACCATCGACTCCGGTCGAGAGGCGCTCGATCGGCTGTTGGTCGACCCCGCCGCGGCCGCCACCGCGGTCGCTGCGGCCGACCGGACCTGGGTGGAGGCGACCCCCACCCTCCGATTCCCGGACGCCCCCGGGCTCGGGCGCGCCTACGAACGCGCCCGGGCCGGGCTCCGGCGACTGTACTCGGCGCCGGGGGATGGGCTAACGGGCCTCGTCGCCGGGTTCCCGTGGTACGCCGCCCTCTGGGGCCGGGACCTCGCCTGGATGCTGTGGGCCGTTCTCTGGATGGGCGACTTCGAGTGGGCGCGCCGATCGATCGACTCGATCCTCAAGTTCCAGGCGCGCTCGGCCATCCCGGTGCTCGGCGCCGCGGCCGGTGAGCTCCCGATGCAGGTCTCGCCCGGCCCGACGTTCCTCTACGGCACGTCCGACACGACGCTCTACTTCCC
>JASHVA010000105.1 GCA_030039715.1 Thermoplasmata archaeon
AGGTCTACGCTTCCGAGCGCGCCGCCGGCCGTCGCGCGGAGCACGGTCCCCGCCGCCGCCGAGAAGACCCAGCCCATCAGGAGCTCGTTCGCGAGCACGAGCCCGATGACCGTCAAAACGAACGGCCGGCGCGAGCGCAGTTCGGGCCGACGACCGTCGCCCCCAAGCGCCGGCGACGAGCGCGCTTCCTGAAGGAACGCGAGGAAGACCGTCACGACGCTGACGGACATCAGGGCGCTCGCGACCCAGAAGCCCTCGACCAGTGCGGTCGCCGACGGGTGGGCGAAGTAGATCGCCGCCCCCCCGAGCATCCCCACCATCATCATCAGCAGAAACACGACCGTCCCCGCACGGAGGGGCCCTCGGGCGTCCGCGGCCCACTTGAGCAGCCCGGCCGTCGCGAGCGCCATCAGGGCCGCGACGGGCGCGAGGACCACGAGCGCGTCTACCATGGCCTTCCTGGGGGACGAGCGCTCCGTCCGGCGGTCATGGCTACCGCAGTCCGCTCACCGTCGCCGGGGCGTCGCCGCGCGGGAGTGCGACCGTTGCGCGGACCGGTGCCTCTTCGAGCACCGAGCCCGACGTCGTCCGGAGCGGACCGAGGACGCGCGACGGGAAGATCGCCGCACCGACGGCGAACCCGCCGAGGAGTAGGTACTGGAAGGTCCAGCGCAAGTAGAGCGTCAGCCCGGGTGCGAAAACCGGTGCCGCGCCGCCCCACGCGGACGGCACTCCGAGCGTTCCCAAAAGCTCGTTCACGAAGCCGGAGGCGCCCGCGGACGCCACCGCCGGAGGGACTCCCACCGCGAGGGAGAGACCGGCGACGAGCAACGCCGCCCGGGTGATCCCGGAGGCGGAGAACGTCGCGGCCTTCGATAGGAAGCGCGCCGTGGCAGACGGGAACATCGCGACCGCGATGGCGAGACCGGCCAGCAATTGGTGCTGGAAGACCCACTGGAACCAAAGAGACGCGCTCGCGCTCTGCGGCGCGACCGTCGTCCACTCGGCGAACATCGCCAGCGACCAGGTCACGCCAGCCACTAGCAGAACGGCGCGGAAGGCGCCGGCGACCAACGTCCGCCGGTCGAGTCGGGGCGCGCCGGCGGTCGCCCCGTCGCCCGCCGGACCGCGGAGCCCAAACAGTCCACCGTAGATCTCGAGGATCATCTCCTGAGCCAGCAGGGCCACGGCGATGACCACGATCTGGAAGACATCGAGGTACCAGTTGTTGATCAGCAGATTGTTCAGCGTCGATCCGCTCGCCTGCGCCACCAGCCCCACCCCCGCCGTAGCGGCGGCCGTCGTGGAGCAGCACGCGCCCAGGGTGACCAGCGCGATCATCGCCGGCGTCAGGCCGGCGATCGCGCCGGCGCTCCCCGGTTGAGCCGCCGCGGCGCGCCGGTCCCGGACGAGCCGCGCCGTGATCAGGAGCGCCACCGAAACCCCGATGCCGACGCCGATCGAGACCACGACCATCGACCACGTCGCGAGGAAGGGAAGGTCGACCACCCCCCACGGAGCGAGCAAGAGGAAGCCGGGATAGTTCCAGGCCCCCGTTCCGAGCGCGTTGCCCCAGATCACTTCCGCGGTGTAGCTGCCGGGGGTTCGCGCGAGGATCAGCATACCGCCGAGGGCCATCGACCCCAGCGCGTAGACGATGGCGAAGAACACGACCATCATCCGTGCGTGCGACCGCCGGATGAATCGGCGGGTCTCCGACAAGGTGAAGACGGCGAGCGCCCCCGCCGTCGGCGGAGCCTCCGACATCGGGTAGTAGCTAACGTTCCGGCTTATAATGCGTCGGTTCGGACCCGGTTCGGTCGTCTTTTCTCGAGAAGAAGCGCCCACGGTCGCGCCGCTCCGGTCTTTATCCCAAGGACTCCATGCCCTCGCGAAGGGATAGCGCCGTCGGGGGCCGAGCGAGCCGCCGCCGACGGACGGAAAGTGGCCAAGCCGAAGCCGTCGAGCGCCCCGAAGAGCGGAGTCCCGAGGCGGGAGCGCATTCGAGCGCGGGATTCGCCAGGCTCGGGGTCGTCCGACCTCCTCTCCGCCGACGCGCTCGATTTCCTCCTGACGCTCCACGACCGGTTCGACGCGCGGCGCCGCCAGTTGCTCGGGCAACGCGGGGAGGTGCGGGCCCTCGTGCGGGCGGGGAAACGCCCCGACTTTCCTGCCGAGACGAAGGAGGTGCGGGCGTCGGAGTGGAGGGTCCCCCCTCCCCCCGAGGACCTGCGCGATCGACGGGTGGAGATCACGGGTCCGCCCGAGCGCAAGATGGTCATCAACGCGCTGAACTCGGGCGCGCGGGTCTACATGGCCGACTTCGAGGACGCGCACTCCCCGACGTGGCCGGGCACGCTCGAGGGGCAGGCCAACCTGCGCGATGCGGTGCGGCGCCGGATCGCGTACGTCGCTCCCGACGGACGGGAGTACCGGCTGAACGAGCAGACGGCGACCCTGATGGTCCGCCCGCGCGGCTGGCATCTCGAGGAGCCTCACGTCGAGGTCGACGGCCGTCCGCTGTCGGCGAGCCTCTTCGACTTCGGCCTCTTCTTCTTCCACAACTCCCGGGAGCTGGTCGCGCGGGGGACCGGCCCCTACTTCTATCTGCCGAAGCTGGAACACTACCTCGAGGCCCGGCTCTGGAGCGACGTGCTCCGACTCGCCGAAGAGACGTTCGGCCTGCGCGTCGGCTCGGCTCGCGCCACCGCGCTCATCGAGACCCTACCGGCGGCGCTCCAGATGGACGAGATCCTGTACGAGCTGCGGGAGAATTCGGCGGGCCTCAACTGCGGCCGCTGGGACTACCTCTTCAGCTTCGTCAAGCAGTATCAGGACGACGGACACGTCATCTTTCCGGACCGGAGCGCGCTCGCCATGACCGCACCGTTCCTCGGAGCGTACTCCCAGCTCCTGATCCAGACCTGCCACCGTCGAGGGGCGCACGCGATGGGCGGGATGGCGGCGGAGATCCCGATCCGGGACGACCCGATCGCGAACGAACGGGCCCTCGCGGCCGTTCGGGAGGATAAGGAGCGGGAGGTGCGCGCCGGCCACGACGGCACGTGGGTCGCCCACCCGGCGCTCGTGCCCGTGGCCCAGGCGGTCTTCGACGCCGGCATGCGCGGGCCGAACCAGATCGCGGTCGCTCGGAACGAGCTGCCCGTGATGGCGGAGGAGCTCCTGCGGCTCCCGCAGGGGCCGGTCACCGAGGAGGGGGTTCGGCGCAATGCCCGGGTCTCGGTGCGCTACCTCGAGTCCTGGCTCCGCGGGATCGGCTGTGTTCCGATCGACCACCGCATGGAGGACGCCGCCACGGTCGAGATCGCCCGGTCCGAGCTCTGGCAGTGGGTCCATCACAAGGCCCCGCTCGGCTCGAAGGGCCGAGTCACGCCGACCGTCGTTCGGCAGGCGCTCGGGGCGGAGGTCGACCTACTTCGGGCGGAGCTCGGCGGACCCAGCCCGACCCTCGAGGCAGCGGCGAAGCTGGTCCGCGACGCGGTCCTGGCGCCCGCCCTAGAGGAGTATATCACGGTGGTCGCGTACCCCCTGCTGGAGGGACCGCGGAAGCGCGCGAAATGACGGAGCCGGTGGGGGCCGACTGGAAGACCGACCCGCGCTGGTCCGGCGTCGTTCGACCGTATCGTCCCGAGGACGTCGAGCGGCTCCGGGGTTCGTTGCAGATCGAGCACACGCTCGCCCGGCTCGGCGCGCAGCGGCTGTGGCGCCTGCTCGAGAGCGAACCGTACGTGCCGGCGCTCGGCGCGATGACCGGCACGCAGGCCGTCCAGATGGTCGCGGCCGGCTTGCCGGCGATCTACGCGAGCGGCTGGCAGGTCGCCGCCGACGCGAACACCGCGGATCAGACGTACCCC
>JASHVA010000106.1 GCA_030039715.1 Thermoplasmata archaeon
GTCGACCTTCGTGATCGCGAGCGAGGTGAGGCCGTTGAGCCGCGCGACGTACCGCAGGAGCACGAGGTCGAGCCATCCGCACCGACGGGGCCGCCCGGTCGTCGCGCCGCGCTCGCCGCCCGCCCGCCGCAGGTACTCGCCCCGTTCGCTCGTATCCTCGGTCGGGAACGGACCGGCGCCGACCCGCGTTGCGTACGCCTTGGCCACTCCGATGACCTCGTCGAGTTCCGTCGGCGGGATGCCGCTCCCCACGAGCGCGCCGGCGCTCGTCGGGTGCGAGCTCGTGACGTACGGGTACGTGCCGAAGTCGAGGTCGAGGAGCGCGCTCTGCGCGCCTTCGAGGAGGATGTTCTCCCCCCGGGAGATCGCATCCCACAGGATCGGCTCGGTCGTCCGCACGAACGGCGCGAGTCGGGCGCCGACCTCGGAGAGGCGCCCCGCCAGCTCGTCGATCGGCGGAAGGTTCGGAAGATGTGCTTTCGTCGCGTAGAGCAGCTCGAGACGCTCCCGCAGGATCGCCGGCCGGCTCAGCTCGGCGACGCGGAGCCCGAAGCGCCCGGCCCGGTCCGCGTAGGCGGGTCCGATCCCACTCTTCGTCGTCCCGAGCGACGCCTCGGGCCGCTGTCGACCCCGCAGCTCGTCCTCCCACACGTCCTCGAGCTCGTGGATCGGCAGGACGACGTGCGCCCGGTCGGAGAGCGCGAACTCCCCGCGCAGGAGGCCCCGCTGACGGAGGCCGTCGAGCTCCTCCTCGAGCTTGAACGGCTGGATCACCATGCCGGGGCCGCTCACCCCGGTGACGCCGTGGCGGAGCACGCCGCAGGCGAGCTGGTGGAGAACGACCGGTCCCTCGGGGAGGACGATCGTGTGGCCGGTGTTCGGCCCGCCGGCGCTCCGGACGACGTACCGGGCCGAGGCGGCGAGGAAGTCCGCGATCTTGCCCTTCGCCTCGTCGCCGAACTGCGCTCCGAGGACGATCCGGACGGTCAACTGCGGCCTCCTCCCGCCCGGAGCCGAGCGGATAGAAGTCCCTTGTGGCGGGCGGCGCGTCGCCGGTCCGGAGCCGAGCGCCGGTGACGCACGGCGGGGAGCAAGGCTATGAGGCGGGCCTCGGTCGGCGGCGGAATGGTCGCCCTTCGGGCGCGGACCGTCGAGATTTCCGGGATCCGCCGGATGTTCGAGGCGGCGCCGCCGAACGCGGTGAACCTCGGCCTCGGGGAGCCGGACTTCGATCCTCCTCCCGAGGTGATCGAGGCGATCGCGGGGGCCGTGCGCAACGGCATGAACCACTACGGCCCCTCCGCGGGCCTCGCGGCCCTGCGCGACAAGGTCGCCGAGCGGTACGCGGACCGAGACCCGAAGACGAATCGCGAGAACGTGATCGTGACCGGCAGCGGCTCGGAAGGACTGATGGCCGTCGCGATGACGCTCTACAACCCGAGCGACGAGGTGCTCGTGCCGAACCCGGGCTTCGTCCTCTACGGCCCGCACGCGCGACTGATGGGCGCCACGCCCGTTCCCTACGCGCTCGACGAGCACCGCGGCTTCCTGCCGGACTTGGACGCCGTCGAGCGGCTCGTCTCCCGGCGGACCCGCGCGATCGTCGTCAACAGCCCGTCGAATCCGACCGGCGGCGTTTTCCCGTCGAAGCTCGTCGACGACCTCTGCCGACTCGCCGAGCGCCACGACCTCACGATCGTGTCGGACGAAGTGTACGACGAGATCGTCTACGACCGGCCGTTCGCCTCCTTCTGGGGGCGTACCGACCGTGTCGTCATCGTGAACTCGTTCTCCAAGAACCTCGCGATGACCGGCTGGCACATCGGGTACCTCGTCGCGCCCCGCCCGCTCGCGCTCGAGCTCAACAAGATGCACTATCACATCATGGCCTGTCCGCCGACCCCGGCGCAGATCGGCGCGCTCGCCGGGCTCACGGAGAGTGGCCGGACCGTGCGCGCGATGCGCGAGGAGTTCCGGGCCCGCCGCGACCTCATCGTCCGCCGGCTGCGCCGCATCCCGGGCGTCGAGGTCGTCTCCCCCGGCGGGGCGTTCTACGTCTTTCCGCGCTTCCGCTGGGGGACCACCGCCTCCGAGCTCGCCCTCGCGCTCCTGCGTCGAGGGGTCATCACGACGCCCGGGGACGCGTTCGGCTCGCTGGGCGCCGACCACCTGCGCCTCTCGTTCGCCACCTCGCGCGCGCAGCTCGAGAAAGGGCTCGGGATCCTCGCCGACTACGCTCGGGAGGCCGTGCGGGCATGATCGTGCGGTTCCTCGGCGTCGTCTTCCGAGCGGTCGGACGGATCGAGTCCGGTGAGCGCGGACACGACCTCGAGGAGGTCGGCGAGGAACTCGGCCGGCTCGCGCGGCGCCCCGCTCAGCCGCCGGCCGCCTCGCGGTAGACCTCGCGCAGGCGCCGCACGGCCAGCGACCAGTCGTAGGCGGGGACCGCCTCGGACCCCGCGGCCCGCAACCGGTCGGTGGTCGCGGGATCGTCCTCGACGCTCTCGATCGCCGCCGCGAGGGCGTCGGCGTCGCCCGTCGGGACGACGCGACCGCGTCGACCGTGGTCGAGCACCTCGGGGATCCCCCCGACCGCGGAAGCGACGATCGGGGTGCCGGTGGCCATCGCCTCGAGGAGCACGATGCCGAACGCCTCGTACTCGCTCGGCAGGATGAGCGCGAGCGCTCCCCGCACGACCGCCCGGTACTCGCCGGGATCGGCGACGTGGCCGAGGAACCGGATCCGGTCCGCGACGCCGAGCGACCGGGCCCGCGCCTCGAGCGCGACCCGCTCGCCCCAATCGCGGCCCATGATGACGAGCGGATGGCGACGGGCCACGGGCAGTCGAGCGAGCGCGTCGACGAGGACCTCGAGCCGCTTGTTGGGGGCGACCCGCCCGGCGAAGAGGAGGTACGGCGAGGGGAGGTCCGCGGGAGGCGGAGGGTCCCGCTCGGGGGTCGACCAGGCCGCGAGATCGATCCCGGGCGGCACGATGCGCAGGCGCCCCGCCGGGGCGAACTCCCGGACGAGCGCCGCCTCGTACTCCGTCTCGACG
>JASHVA010000107.1 GCA_030039715.1 Thermoplasmata archaeon
ACATCCAGCTCTTCGAGGAGCGGACGGGGGCGCGCGTCAAGGACTGCCTCGCGGCGGAGGACAAGCTCGTCTTCCTCGTCTACCCCGGCGAGGTCCACAAGGCGGTCGGACCGGGCGGCGTGCTCGTCGACCGCTTGAAGGGGATGCTGAAGAAGGAGATCCAGGTCGTCGAGTGGTCGGACGATCCCGAGACGCTGGTGAAGAACATCTTCTACTGGTACTCGCCGAAGAAGGTCGACTTCGCGTCGAAGGGGAAGGGGCGGCACGCGACCGTGACGGTCGACCCGGCGTGGAAGGCGCGGGCGATCGGGAAGGCCGGGAAGAACCTCAAGGTCGCGCGGGCGATCCTCCTGCGGCACACGGACATCGTGAGCGTCAGCGTCGCGTAGGACGGCATCCGGCGGGCGAGATTCGGGCTCCGGGCCTAGAGCACTCCACCGGCGACGGCCACTTCACCGGGCGCCTGCACCGTGTAGATTAGGTCCTCACCCACCACGGCTCTCACCGTAAAACACGGCACGGGGTTGCTCCACGGCCAGGAGGCTCCGAACGTGTAGCGATAATCCGCGCTCCACGTCACATCCCCCCGACTCAGCGTGATCAACCGGTAGGCATTGTGGTACGCGTTGCCTTCAGTGAGCAGAAAGGGACCGGAGGACAGCAAGGCCGAAGAGCCATTGCCGTACACGAAGGGAGCCCCCAACGCGGTCGCACAAGGTCCGAGCTCCGGAACGGCGATGGAGGAACCGCACGATGTCGCGTACGGAAAGCTCTCGATCCAGAGCAAGCTCCCATTGGTCGCGTACGCTGCGTAGCTAGGAGACGGGGAATACGAGGCGACAATCAGAGTGGGCCCTGCCGCGTACATCTGCGCGGACAGGAGAGCCGCATCGGCGACGTTGGTGACGCGGATCGGGGTCGTGTTGGCACCACTCGAGAGCGCGATTCCTTCGATCTCCAGCGGGCCCGTGGAGTTCGACAGATAGTAGTACGTGTCGACCGTCGGCACGCCCCCGATGGAGTCGGAAAATCCCGTGATCGCCCGTTCGAACTGAACGGCACCGTTTCGGCCGTCCAACACGACGATTTTTCCCCCGTCCCAAGTGATCCCGTTTGGTGTCAACGCGACAATGATCGCCGAGCCCGAGACATAGACCATCGAGGAGCCTGTCCCCCAACCTACGTCGCTGCTCAGGTTCACCGAGGTTTCCCAGGCCACTTTCCCGGACACGACGTTCGATCCCTCGACTTGTAGGGGGAGAGTGGCGTTGAGGCGGGGCGGCACGAGCGTGACGAGGGTTGAGTTGTAGAGGCCCGCCTGGACGTTCGGAGGAAGAATGGCGGACCACTCGGGGAGTGCCTCGCTCCAAGTACCGAGCGTTGCCCCGGTCGAGAGATTGGCGACGAGGACGGTCAAGTTGCCACCGGAACGGGATGCGGACGTGACCAGGAGAACGGCGAATGCGGTACCGACGAGCACCTCCGGCTGGACGGTCACGTTCCCAAGCAACAAGGGAGCCGAGGACCACTCGGATTGTCCCGTGGACGCGTTGATCGCCTCCATCGTCACCGAGGCGTTGAATATACCCGGAAGTGTCGGAGACGGTACGATAATCGAGCTATAGGTAAGGTAGGCTCCCCCCGACACCGCACCGGCCCCCGACGGATTACCCGGAATCGTTCTCGACCAACTCTGTAAGAACGGCGGCGCGGGAGGTTCGGTGACAAGCACGACGCTCCCCACGGCGATGATCACAGCGAGCACAGATCCTACCACTATCCAGAATCGGCGCCGACGGGACCATGGTCTTTTCAGAGAGGTGGCGGGCAACGACACGGAAGTTGCCTTGGACCCCCCCGCCTCCTCGGGAACGGCCATACCTGCGTCATACACCAAGAGCGCATCTGCGGATAACTCGCTCTTCGGTTGCCAAGCGTAGCACACGGGCAATGTACTGCCCGAGCTCTCCAAACACGAGCTGGGTGCAGGCGTCGAGCGCGCGCCTCCCGCGATGGTCAACAAGGGGCGCTACCCAACCTTGTCTAGCAAAAGTATTCCATTCGCCACGAAGTTTCGTTGACCGGTGACCTGGACATCATAGACTTCGGTTTCGTCTTGGATTAGCCGAACGCCCGTGACATGGACCCACGAATTTGTCACCGGATCGTAGATACTGTCCGCCGTCGTGAGATTCTGGGGATCGTGCAGCCACCCTACGAACGTGGCATTCTCGACGTAGATGGGCTGATCAGTCGGTGTCAGGTAGAGCAGGCCATCGTTGACGTCAATCATCTGCGTTACGCGTGACGTGTTGGCAGAAACGAAAGCTCCTTCAACTAGAGCTTGGGAGGTAAGGTTGAACTCCTCTACTGAAGTCCCTGATCTGAGGTCCTGAACTGGCACGTAGCCCGCCGGAGTTAGGATTGGTGTTCCGTAGGCCACGCATCCTCCCCCGCCGCTAGAAGCGCTCGTAGACGCCGAAACAGTGCGGTCTCGCGGTCGCCGGCGGCGAGCGCCCGCACGAGCTTCACGACCTCTTCCGCCCCGAGCGCCATCTGCCGCGCGACCCACCGGTCGCATCGCCGGGCGACGCGGCTCCAGCGGAAGCGGGCGGCTTCTCGCCGCAGCCTCCGGGTGAGGCCTCGCGGGTCGTAGAGGATCCGCGCGACCGGCCAGCCCGGCACGCTCCCGCCGATCGTCGGCGGGGTGCGGAGCCGCCGAGCCTGCTCGCGCGCGCGGACCCGGTCGACCACGACCATGAGCGGCGGTCGCCAGAGGAGGTCGGTTCCCGGACGGAGGCCGAAGACGCACAGGTCGATGTCGGACGCCCGATGCGCGTCCCCACGGGCCCAGCTGCCTCCGAGGACGACCGCGGTCGCGTCGCGGCGCCGGTACTCTCGGGCGACGTCCCGAGCGATCGAGAGCGCCCGCCGGTGCTCGGCGGGGCTCGCGCGCGGGTTCCGGGCCCGGTACTTCGCCCGGCTCGGGTCGGCCGACGGCATCGTTCCCCTCCGGTGCCCCGGAGCGAGGCGCAGGATAAATCGAGGCATCCGATAGGGAGCGGGCGATGGTGGTCCCCCCTCGCATCCGGGCGGTCCTCTTCGACCTCGGGGGAACCCTCGTCGACTACCACGACTACGCCCACTGGACCGAGCTCGCCCGGCGCTGCTTCGTCGACGTCGAGGAGGAGGACCTCGCCCACGCCTTCCTCGAGGTCGAGCGGGAGACCGACACCCGCGAGCGCGTTGCCTTCACGGAGTTCTGGCGGCGGACGCTCGAGCGGGCGGGGGGCCGTCCGGTCGAGACCGCGTCCGCCGCGCGCTTCATCGCGCTCTCCCGGGAGACGCCCGGGTTCAACCGCCTTTACTCCGACGCGCGTCGCTGCCTCGAAGAGCTCCAGGGCGAGGGGCGTCGTCTCGCCGTCGTCTCGAACAGCTCGAGCGAGGCGCGGTGCCGCTCGATCCTCCACGAGACGGGGATCTTGCCGTTCTTCGACAAGGTCGTCTCGTCCGGTACCGAGGGCGTGGAGAAGCCCGAAGCCGAGATCTTCCAGCGCTCGGTCGCGCGCCTTGCCGTTCGGCCCGAGGAGGCGTTCTATGTCGGGAACCTCGCCTTCACCGACGCGACGGCGGCCCGCGAGGCCGGCCTCCATTCGGTCTGGCTGAACCGAGCGGGCACGGGCATGTCCGACGAGCCGCCCGAGATCTCCTCGCTCCTCGAGCTGCCCCTCTGGGTCCGCCGGCTCGAAACGGCGGGGAGCGCCGCCGGTCGGGCCCGGCCGTCGCGCCGCTTAAATACGGTGCCCGACTGACAACCCGCACCGCGCCCGCTTCTTCGGAAGCGCGGCACGGCGACGCCGCCACGGCGGGCCGGGGACTCGTGAACCGGTCTCTTCCAGGGCAGCGCCACAGATGGCCCGATGGGGCGTGGAGCCCCGAGATCCCCTTCCCCCGCAGGGGGGAAGTGACCTCTCGGGACTGACGGAGGAGATGTCAGCGAAGATACGCGAATAGCTCAACGTAAGCAATAGAGCAATTCCGCCAGTCAGCAAAATCGGTTCACGACCTTGAGATCAAGTATTCCCGCACACAGCGAAACGTGTGCCAACAAATCCGGTTGATCCTGCCGGCGGGCACCGCTATTGGAGTTCGCTTAAGCCATGCGAGTCGAGAGGGGTAAGCCCTCGGCGCACTGCTCAGTAACACGCGGACAATCTGCCCTCGAGACGGGGATAACCCCGGGAAACTGGGGATAATACCCGATAGGCCTGA
>JASHVA010000108.1 GCA_030039715.1 Thermoplasmata archaeon
GGGCGCGGTGGCGCTGTACGTTCCGACCGGTACGACGACGGTCGGCTCGGCCGACTCGACCGCGTCCGCGGGCCGCCGGGCCGGGCGAGGAGCCCCCGACTTCGGCGGACGTACGGCCGCGACGTCGTCCCCCGCCCACGGGAGCTCGACTCGCGGCTCCGACGTCCCCCAGTAGCGGTCGAACGCCGCCCGGACGAATCGGAGCTCCTCGGGGGACTTCGCCAGCGTCGTCCCGCTCGCGTCCCGCAGAGCTCCGAGGTCGAGAGCCACGACGGTGTCGAACGCGGCGGCGAAGTCGAGCTCGGCGCCGACGCCCACCGGAACGCCCCCCTCGCGGAGGTACGCGACGAAACCGGGGATCCGCTCCCGAAGTCGGGCGCCCACGGCGGCGCCGGCCCCGCCGCTCATCCTTCGGCCGTCGGCGAGAGCCGCTTCGCGCGCAGGTACTCGAGGTCCTGGGCGTCCTTGACGAGAAAACCGAGCGTCGACGACAGGGTCTCGGGATCGAGCTCGGACCGTCCGAGCGCGAGGAGGGCCGCCGCCCAGTCGAGGGTCTCGGCCACGCCCGGCTTCTTAGCCAGGTCGGGCTCCTGGCGGACGCGTTGCACCAAGTCGGCGATCTCGAGCGCAAGGGAGTGCCCGAGCGCCGGGAGGCGCCGCTCGAGGATGGCGACCTCCTTCGCCCGGTCGGGGTACTCGACGTACGCGTAGAGGCACCGCCGCTTCAGCGCGTCGCTCAGGTCGCGCGTTCGGTTCGACGTGATCACGACGATCGGCCGTCGGGCCGCGCGGATCGTCCCCAGCTCCGGGATCGTGACCTGGAAGTCGGAGAGGACCTCGAGGAGCAGTCCCTCGAATTCCTCGTCGGCCCGGTCGACCTCGTCGATCAGCAGCACGACGCCGTGGTTCGCGTCGCCGTCGAGCGCGCGGAGGAGCGGACGTCGCAAGAGAAACCGCTCGCTGAAGATCTCGCGCTCGAGCTCGGGCGTCGACTCGGTCCGCTCGTGGAGACGGATGGCGAGGAGCTGCCGTGGATAGTCCCAGTCGTAGAGCGCCGAGCGGGCGTCGAGCCCTTCGAAACACTGGAGACGAACGAGCTCCGAGCCCGTCGCGGCCGCGATCGCCTTCGCGATCTCGGTCTTCCCGCAACCGGGTTCCCCCTCCACGAGGAGCGGCTTCCCCAGCCGGACGCTGAGGTAAACCGCCATCGAGAGCGCCGCATCGGCGATGTAGTCCTGCCCGAGCAGTTTCGCGGCGACCTCTTCGGGCGAGCGACCGAGCGGGGTCGCGGCCTGGGCGCGCTCGGGCTCGTCCACGGCTTCTCCACCGCCGCGCGCCGAATGAGGGTTTCCCTCTCGCGACCGGGGGCCAACCGTCATCTACCGCGCCTCCCTCCTGCGGCGAGATGCTGGTCGATTCGTTCGGTCGCGGGGTGACGGACCTCCGCATCAGCGTCACGAAGCGATGCAACTTTGGTTGCGTCTACTGTCACGACGAGGGCCTCGGACCGATCGACCGGCCGCGCGCGCCGCATGCAGAGGAGATCTCGCCCGCCGAGGTCGAGCGCCTCGTACGGGTCGCGCGGGAGTTCGACATCCGCTCGGTGAAATTCACGGGCGGCGAGCCGCTCGTCCGCGACGATATCGAGGACGTGGTCGCCCGCACCGTCCGGCACCTCCCCGACGTCTCGCTGACGACCAACGGGTCGATGCTGGCCCACCGGGCGGAAGCCCTCCGGAACGCGGGATTGAAGCGGGTCAACGTCTCGATCGACTCCCTCGACCCGACCGCCTTCCAATCGATCCGACACGGCGCCCTCGCCCCGGTGCTCCGCGGGATCGAGTCGGCGCTGCACGTCGGGCTTACCCCGGTGAAGCTCAACATGGTCGTCTTCCGGGCGACGTTGCCGCACATCCCCGAGATGATCCGCTTCGTCAGCCGGAACGCGGGTCTCAAACTCCAGCTGATCCAGTTCATGCCCGAGCTGGTGAGCCCTCGGGACTGGGCGGTCGACATCGACGGGGTGAAGAAGTGGCTCGAGAGCCGCGCCGACCGGGTGCTCGTGCGCGAGATGCACCACCGTCGGGTCTACCAGTTCGGGGGGGCGGAGGTGGAGGTGGTCGACCCCGTGTACAATCGGGAGTTTTGCATGAACTGCCATCGGATCCGGGTCACGCACCTCGGCGAGCTGAAGGGCTGCCTCAACCGGAACGACGACCTCATCGCCACGCGCGGTCTGGACGACCGGGAACTTCGGGATGCGTTCCGACGGGTCGTCGCGCAGCGCGTCCCGTACTACGGCGGGTACGTCCGCGACTATCCGGCCCGGGACCCCGAGGCGGCCCCGCTCCTCCGTCTCGAGTGAACGGTCCGACTAGTTGGCCGGGGCCCGGGGCAGGGCCTTGCCGTACTTCGTGGCGATCACTTCTCCGAAGATCGCCACGGCGAGCTCCTCGGGGGTCTTCGCTCCGATGTCGAGGCCGATCGGCGCGTGCAGCGACCGCAGGAACTCCGGGGCGACGCCGCGACGCTCGAGCTCTTCCAGGTCCTGCTTCACGCGATGTCGGCTCGCGAGAAGGCCGACGAACCGCAGCGGGGCCTTCGAGAGGGCCTCGAGCACGGCGACGTCCCGCTCCCCCTTGGTGAGCACGACGGCGTAGTCGTGCGCCGAGAGGCGAAGCGCCGCGGGGTCGACCCGCGACTCGCGCACGAGCTCGTGGGGCGCTTCCGCTAGCTGGGGGTTCGGGTCGACGACGACCGTCTCGAAGCCGAGCGTGTTCGCGAGGTGGACGAGGGCGGACTCGACATCGTCGCGACCCCCTTGGCCGACGATGACGAGCCGGTGGCTCGGCAGCATCGGCTCGACGTACACTTCGAGCGTTCCCCCGCAGTTCGTCTGGACCCAGATCTCGTTCGGGTCGGTCTCGCGGACCGTGCCCTGCACCGCCGACTCGGTGTCCACGAGGTGGATCCGAAGGACGCGAGGCTCGCCGCTCCGCATCGCCTCCATCGCCGACTCGACGATCGGCCCCTCGGGACAGCCGCCGCCGAGCGTTCCGGCCGCGATCGCCCCATCGGGCGCGATGAGGATCTTGAATCCGGGCTTCGCGAGGGTGGAACCGTCGGTGCGCGTCACCGTCGCGACCGCGAACGGCTCCCGGCGCGCCGCGAGCGCGGAGAGGTGCTTCGCGAAATGCGCCGGCTGCACGGAGTCGAGGGAGCGGGAGAGGGTATCTACGGTTTCGGGTACATCGATACGGTCCCGGAGTCCCCCGCCCGGTACTTGCGTTAAGCTTGATAACCGCCCGACGCATCGCCGTGATACCCTCTGGCACGGGGGAGCGGACGATGTATCCACCGAACTTCGAGTACTATGCGCCAACGACGCTGCCGGAAGCGATCTCCCTCCTCGACCAACACCAGGGCGACGCGAAGGTGCTGGCGGGCGGACAGAGCCTCATCGGCATGCTGAAGCTCCGGCTCGCGCAGCCCGGGGCGCTGATCGACATCAATCGGATCCCGGGGCTCGCGTACATCCGCGAGGACGACAAGGGGCTCGCGATCGGTGCGCTCACGCGCACGGCCGAGCTGGGCCGGTCCGACGTCATCCGTTCGCGGTACGCGGTGCTTTCGGACGCGGGCGCCGAGATCGCGGACCCGACGGTCCGGAATTGGGGGACGGTGGGCGGAAATCTGACGCACGGCGACCCGGGCAACGATCTCCCGGCCTGCATGCTGGCGCTGAACGCGGACTATAACGTCCAGGGACCGAAGGGCAGCCGCATCGTGCCCGCGCGGAAGTTCTACCAGGACACGTTCGT
>JASHVA010000109.1 GCA_030039715.1 Thermoplasmata archaeon
GGCCCGAAGTCTTCTTAACGCGTCATGGGTAGCCCGCCCTCCGTGCGGACGAAACCGGTCGAGGGCGTGCTCCGGCTCGATGTCGTCGCGCTGGACCCCCGTCCCGCGGTCTACCTCGCGTACGACGGGCTCGCGGGACTGAGCCAGCGCCCGCTCCTCCGCGACCTGGTCGACGAGCTCGAGCGCAAGGGTCCGGGCGAGACCTCGAAGTTCCTCGAGGCGCTGCGCCGGCGCCGCTCGGGCTCGATCCACGTTTACTTCTCCGACTACGTGAGCTACGGGATCGGCGGCGGCGACGCCGCGGCGGAGTTCTTCCTCGGCACGTTCCTCCTGCTCCACGAACCGGCGCGGGCGGCCGGCAAGGACCCCGCGGTGCCGGAGCATCTCGCGCTGATCCGGCCGGGCGGAGTGGAGCGGCTCTCGCTCGAGGGCCTCTCCGCGTAGCGCGACAGCCTTTTCGTCCGAAGCCCCTCCCGACCCCGGTGCCCGAGGTGCCGGTCGACGAAACGCCCCTCGAACACGAGCGCCGGTCGAAGGTCGAGCGACTCCGCGCCGAGGGGCGGGAGCCGTACCCTTGGGTGTTTCCGGACCGGGTCCTGGCCGAGGAGGTGCTCCGGCGGTGCGAGGGCCTCGCACCGGGAACGGAGGCGGCCGGACCGCCGGTGCGCGTCGCGGGGCGGCTGAAGGCCCTGCGCCTCCACGGTCGGACCGCCTTTGCGGACCTCGAGGACGTCTCCGGATCGATCCAGTTGCTCCTGCGCTCCGACACGATGGGTGACGGGGAGTTCGACGCCGGGATGCGGTACCTCGACCCCGGCGACCTCGTCGGGGCGGAAGGGGTTCCCGCGGTGTCGAAGCGCGGCGAACCGTCGGTCCACGCCCGCTCGGTCACGATGCTCGCGAAGGCGATCGCCCCCCCGCCGGAGAAGTTCCACGGTCTCCAAGACGTGGAGGAGCGTCTCCGGCGCCGGTACCTCGACCTCCTCGCCTCGCCGGAGTCCCGGGCGCTCTTTCGGACCCGGGCCCACCTCCTGCGCGAGGTCCGCCAGTACCTGGACGCGTCCGACTTCCTCGAGGTGGAGACCGCGACCCTCCTCCCGGTCGCGAGCGGCGCCGCGGCGACGCCTTTCGAGACCCATTCCCGGTACCTCGATGCCGACCTTCAGCTCCGGATCGCCCTCGAGCTGCCGCTGAAGCGCCTGCTCGTGGGCGGCCTCGAGCGGGTCTACGAGCTCGGGAAGAGCTTCCGGAACGAGGACATGGACACGACCCACTCGCCCGAGTTCACCGAGCTCGAAGCGTACTGGGCCTACGCCGACTACCACGACATGCGCCGGCTCACCGAGGGACTGTTCGGACGCCTCGCCGACCGGGTCCGCGAGCTCCTTCCCGACTCGCCGCCCGCGCAGGAGGGCGCGAAGGAGTTCACGCCGCCGTTCGCCACGGTCGACTTCGTCGAGGAGCTCGAGCGGCGCAGCGGGATCTCGGGCCTCCTCGCGAAGAGCCCGGAGGAGCTGCGCGGTCTCGCGCGGGCGGCCGGCTCGACCGTGCCGGACCGGTCGACTCCGGGCGTCTTTCTGGACAAGCTGTTCGAGCACTACGTCGAGCCCCACCTCCAGCACCTCACGTTCGTCGTCGACCATCCGGCGGCCACGACGCCGCTCGCGAAGCGCCACCGCTCGAAGCCGGATCGGGTCGAGCGGTTCGAGATGTTCTACCGGGGGTTCGAACTGGGGAACGCCTACACGGAGCTGAACGACCCCGACGAGCAAGAGGCGCGGTTCCGCGAGCAGCTCGCGAGCCAGGGCGAGGACCGGTACGCCTACGACGCGGATTTCGTCCGCGCGCTGCGCCACGGGATGCCCCCCGCTACGGGGATCGGCATCGGGGTCGACCGGATCGTGATGGGCCTCACGGGGACCCCGTCGATCAAGGAGGTCATCCTCTTCCCGCTCGTCCGGCCCCGCTGACGGCCCTCCCCGCCCCACCCGCTTATACTCTCCGCCCCCCGATACCTCCCCGTGGCGAGCGCGCCGTTCGGGCCGGACCCGACCCCCCTCACGATCGACGCACTGACCGTGATGTACGGGGAGCACCTCGCGGTCGACCGCCTCGGCTTCTCCGTCCGCGCGGGGGAGATCTACGGACTGCTCGGCTCGAACGGGGCGGGCAAGTCGAGCACGATCAAGTCGATCGTGGGGCTCGTCCGTCCCACCCACGGCTCGGTCCGCGTCTTCGGCTTCGACGCGGTCCGGCAGAGCCTGGCGACGAAGGAACGGGTCGGCTACGTGCCCGAGACCTCGCTGCTCTACGAGGCGCTCACGCCCCGGGAGTTCCTCGAGTTCGTCGCGAGCGTCCGTCGGCTCGACGCGACGACGGCGTCGGCGCGCTCGAAGAGCTACGCCGAGGCGTTCCGCCTCGAGGGCGAGTTCGAGGAGCCGATCGCCTCGCTCTCGAACGGAACCCGGCAGAAGGTGCTGATCATCGCCGCCCTCCTCCACCAGCCGCCGCTGCTCGTCCTCGACGAGCCGCTCAACAGTCTCGACCCGCGCTCGGTCCGCATCATGAAGGAGGTGCTCGCGCGGTACGTCGCCTCCTCGGGCCGCGGCGTGCTCTTCTCGACGCACACGATGGAGGTCGCCCAGCAGCTCTGCCACCGGGTCGGGATCCTCGACCGGGGCGTGCTGCGGGCCGAGGGGACACTCGCGGCGCTGCGGGAGCGCGCTGCCGCCGGGGACGCCTCGCTCGAGGAGGTCTTCCTGCGGCTCACCCGCGAGGACGAGGGGCTGGACCTCGCGGTGCGGGCGCTCGAGGGAGTGTAGGATGGGCTGGCGCGACGCCTGGTGGATCAGCGGCGTCGCATTCACGGAGCTCTCCCTCCAGGCGATCTATGCGTTCCGCCAGGGGAACCTCCTGCCCGCGGGTCCGGCCCGGGAACTCGCCGCGAAGGCCCGTCGGCGCGTGATTCAGAGCAAGATCGTCGTCGCGGTCGTGCTCGGGCTGCTCGCCGCCGGCGCCTGCCTGCTGCTCGAGATCTCTGCGCGAGTTGTCGGCACGCCGTTCTTCGGGGTGTTCGTCTCGCCCGAGGTCTTCCAGACCTGCGTGCTCACGGCGCTCCTCGCCGTCGAGATGGCGTTCCTTTGGTGGACCGGCCTCCAGGTCATCCCGACGTACCTCGCCTCCGGGGTCCTGCCGGTCCTCGAGCCGCTCCCGATCGACGACGCGACGCTGGGCCGGGCCGCGGGCCTGCTTTACCTGCGTCTCTTCGACCTCCCCGCGGCGATGGTGCTCATCACCACGCCGCTCTTCGTGGCCTGGACCCTGGGGCTCGCGGCCGGCCTTGCGGTCGTGCCCGGTACCGTGGCGGCCGTCGGGTTCGCGCTCGCCCTCGCGCTGATCACCGGCCGCTTCTTCGTCCGGCGGGTCCAAGGTTCGCGCGGCGGCGGAGGACGGACCGCGCTCCGATGGGCGTACCTCGTCCTCTGGGTCCTCCCTGCCTTCGCGATGTTCGGCCTCGTCGTCGCTGCTCCGGGCTTTCTTGCGATTGTCGGCCGCACCGTCGAGCTCGGACCGTCGGCCGCGCGCGACGGGCTCGTGGCGATCTTTCCGTTCACCTTCGCGGCCCTTCCCGCGCTCGCGAACGCGGGACCGGGCGTCTTCGGCCTCGACCGCGCCGGCACGACCATACTCGTGGTCGCGGCGGCGGTCTACGTCGGAATCGCGGCCTGGTCGATCCTCTGGCTGATGGTCTCGGTCAGGCGGCTCGGGCTGGCCCCGCCGCTCGTTCCCGCCGAGGCCCCGGCGGCCCGGTACACCCTCGCGCCGGAGCGCCCGGCTGTGGCGGTCCTGACGAAGGACCTCCGGATCGCGAGTCGGATGCCGGGGTACGCCTTCCTCGTCATCTTCCCTATCCTGGACGCGGTCGCGATCGGCCTCTTCACGTTCGTCGCCGGACCGGGGTCGACCGGCGCCTTCGACCTCGCCCTCGCGGCTGTGTCGACCGCCGCGTTGCTCGCAACCTTCTTCGGGCCTGCCTTCTTCGCCATCGAGGTGCTCGCCTATTCGTACGGCCGGACCCTCCCGCTCCCCGACCGGTTCATCATCCTCGGGAAGGTGGCCCTCGTCGCTCTGATCTACCTGCTCGCCGGAGGGATCGTCCTCGGGCTGACGCTGCCGCGCGTCTTCCTCCCCGGGCTGTTCGCCGCCTTCATCGCCGCCGAGCTTCCGGCGGTCCTGGCCGCCTCCCTCCTCGAGCTCGGCATCCTCTTCCGCCGGGCCCGGGCGAAGGGCCTCCCGATCGTCAACCTCTACTCCGGCGGCTACTACGCCGTGTTCGTGGCAATCCCCGGCGCCGTGGTCGCCGGACTGCCGCTCGTCGCCTACCGGATCCTCGCCGCCGGATCGACCTCGGTCGCGATCGCGGCGATGGGGCTCATCGCGCTCGCGGAGCTCGTCGCGTGCGCGCCGTTCTCCCTCGGGGTCCGCGGAGGTCGGGACGCGTGAGCGCCCCGACGCTCCCGATCCGCTTCGAGCCGAAGGAGCTCGAAGCCCGTTGGCAGGCCGCGTGGGAGGAGCGCTCGGCGTTCCGCGCCCCCCACGCGCCGAGCGGCGCGAAGTTCTCGCTCATCCTGCCACCGCCGAACGTCACGGGCGTGCTGACGATGGGCCATATGCTCGGCGACACGGTGATGGACGTCTACGCGCGCCAGTCCCGAATGCGCGGCGCGGCGACGCTCTGGGTGCCCGGCCTCGACCACGCGGGACTCGCGACCCAGGTGGAGGTCCGCCGGCGGCTGGCGAAGCAGGGCGTCCGGTTCGAGGAGCTGCCTCGGGAGGAGGCCCTCGCGCACGTCGAGCGGTGGCGGGAGGAGCACGAGCGCCGCATCGGGGAGCAGACGCGCGCGGGTGGATTCTCGGTCGACTGGAGCCGCTACCGATACACGAAGGACGCCGCCAGCGCTCGGGC
>JASHVA010000110.1 GCA_030039715.1 Thermoplasmata archaeon
GCGAAGATCCCGAAGTTGGAGAGGTGCGCGTCGCCGCCGAGCTGCACCCGGAGGTCGGTCCGCGCGGTCGTCGCGAGGTCGCGCGCCATGACGCCGGCGCTTCCCCGAAGGAAGGCGAGCGGCGAGAGCGCCATCCGGCCGTACCGCACGGGCAGGAGCTCGGCGACGCGCGCGCGGTCGGTCGCCCGCAGCTGCTCGACCGGGTCCGGCCGGTCGCGCGGGGCGACCCAGACCGCCTGGCGCTTCCGCGGGACCTTCTCCCGGAGCGCCTTCCCCGCGCGGTACCGCTCCGCGCGGGACGGGAGCTCCCGAAGGGAACCTCCCCGGGGAGCGGGGCGACGACGCTCGGGCATGGCGCACCGACGACACCGGCGGAGCCTCGCCTAATAGCTGCCGTCGGGCGCTCGGGAACGGGGCGTCGGGGCTTTCCGTGCCCGCGGCGGTGCGGACGGCCGATGCCGCAGCGTGCGCGCGGGCGCCGGCCCGCCCGGTTGACGATCGTCCTCGCCCAGTGGTGCCCGCACTGCGTCCCCCTCTCGGTCCAGAACGGCCGGCGCCTCGCGAAGACGCTCCACGTTCCGCTCCGCCTCCTCGACATCGACCGGAAGCGGGAGGTGCGGGCCGCCGACCGGATCGTCCGGGACCACGGCGACGCCGCGCCGGACTACCTCATCCCGCAGGTCTTCCTCGAGTGGGAGGACGGCGCGGTCGAGCACCTGCTCACGGGCTTCTCGGAGGCGGTGCCCCGGACCGCCCGGGCCTGGCGCGACCTCTTCGCGAGCGAGCGGCTCCGGGACGTCCGTCGGGAGGCCGCCGCGTGACGCGCCCGGGCGCGATCCCTCCGGTGCTCCGCGCCGCCCTCGACTGGCCCAGCGGCCGGTGCTACCGCCACTGCGACCGACCGGTCCGTCCCCGGCGCTTCGCGAACGCCCTCCCCGGGACCTGGACCGTCCGTGCCTGCCCTTCGGGGGTCGTCTCCGTGACCTCCTACGCGGAGTGGACGGCGCGGAACCCGACCGCCGACGTGCGGCGGTATCTCGCACGCGGGACGGTGCCTCCGCGGCTCGTGCGCGCCTGGGACCTTCGGCTCGCGACGCGTCGCGGGCCCGAGCTCGGTCGGGCCGCGGAGCGGTTCCTCGCTCGTGCGCGACCGCGGCGCGGGGTGCGGGTCGTCTACTGGAGGGTCTACCCGTTCCGGGCCCGTGACGGCTCGGAGCGGCGGCTCTTCGTCTGCTTCCGGACCCGACACGCCGGACCGGTCTTCTTCGCCGCCGACCCCGCGAAGGGCCCGGCGGTCTGTCCCCGGTGCGGCCCCCGGCCTCGCCCCCGCCGGCGGGCCGCCTAGCGCGGGCGGGCCTCGTCGCCGCCCGTGCTGAGCCCGCCGTCGACGGTGAGGAGCGCCCCCGTGACCCACTCGCTCTCGTCCGAGAGGAAGTAGCGGATCGCGCGGGCCACCGACCACGGGCTCCCGGGCGGAGCGTTCGTCAGCGGGATCGGCTCGGACGGGTCCGGTGGGTCGAGCGCGACCGCATGGTTCCGCATCGAGCCGGGCAAGACGGCGTTGACCCGGATCCCGAACGGCCGGTAGTCCCGCGCGAGCCGGGGGACGAGGTCGTCGAGGCCGCCCTTCGCGACATTGTACGCCGCGCTGCCCGCCCGCCGGATCTCCCGCGCGGCCGTGACGAACACGACCGAGCCTCGTCCCCGCGCGATCAGGTGCGGGAGCGTGGCGCGCGCGACGCGGAACGCCGGCTCGAGGTTCCCGCGGATCGACGCCTCCCACTCCTCGTCCGACATCTTGTCGAGCCGGGACTCCCCGCCGTGCCAGTGGCCGACGTTGAGCGAGACGGCATCGATCCCGCCGAACTCGCGGAGCACTCCCGCGACGAGCGCGTCGACGTCGGGCTGGGAGAGCACGTCCGCGGTCTGGGCGGAGACCGACCCCCCGTGAGCGGCGGCGTGGGCGTGCAACGGCTCGAGCGTCGGGGTGCTCCGGGCGACGGCGACGACCTTCGCCCCGTCGGCGCCGAGGAGGCTGACGAGGGCCATGCCCAGCCCGCCACCGACCCCGACGACCAGCACGACCTTTCCCCGCAGCGACATCGGCGGCCCGAACTCCCGGGGCTACTTCCGCTCTCGGACGCGACCCCGGCGCGCTCCCGGCTCTTGTAGACCGGCGCGCTGCGGCGCACATGCCCGAGGAAGGGAGCCCCGTCGCGCTGGAAGAGGTCGATCGGTACGAGTTCACCGTCACGTTCCCGGGCGCGCCGTACCCGGCCTGGCGCGTGGACGAGGCGGCGCCGGTCGGCCACGACGCCGGGCCGAACCCGGTCCGTTCGCTCGCCGTCGCCGTCGGTCACTGCATGAGCGCGACGCTCTTCCACACGCTCGAGCGCGCGCACGTCGCGGTCTCGCCGATCCGCACGACCGTCCGGACGACGGTCGGCCGGAACGAAAACGGCCGTCTCCGGGTCCGCGCGCTCGCCGTCGAGATCCGCACGCAGCCGCTGAAGGACGA
>JASHVA010000013.1 GCA_030039715.1 Thermoplasmata archaeon
GAGGAGGCCGTCCAGGTCGTTCACGCGATAATTCACCTGCGCGCTCGCGTGGCCCCACTCTCGATCCTCGGCACCGAGCGCCGCCCATACCGTGCTCCCCGTGCGTCGCGGACCCCGGACCGACTTCCAATCCCAGGTGGCGACCTGCCCTCGGGCCGAGATCCCGAGGCCGAGGTTTTTGCGATACCAACCGGCCAGTTTCCGCGGCGCTCGCGACTTCAGAAAGACCCCGCCGATTCCCGTCACGCGCGCTCGAGCGCGCGCCCGTGCGCCCATCGACGACCCATTCGGCGGCCCCAGATGAGCGTCTCGGACCGCCCGCCCGACCCGCGCGCTCGGTCGGTGCGCTCGCAGCGGACGGGGGGGAGCCCGCCGGTCCTACGACGGCATCGTGAACGGCTCCTTTCCGAGGAAGACCGTGGAACGATCGACGAAGCACAACTTGTTGCCGAACGGATCCCTTGCGTAGAACGACCGCTCTCCCCACGGACGGGCGGTGATGGGACTGAGGATCTCCGCTCGAAGTTCCGTCGCTCGCGCGTAGGCGCTCTCGAGGTCGGAGACGGCGAAGTAGAGGTGATCCGGATTCGGTCCGAGGTCGAAATCGTCGGAGTCGGCTCGCGGGTCGAAGCACGCGAGGATCGTACCGTCGCAGTCGAAGTAGTGACGGCCCGGGGTGACTCGCGTCCCGGGGATCCCGAGCAGCCCCGCGTAGAATCGCGTGGCGCGGTCGATGTCCGTGACCGGGACGATGACCCGGAAGAGCTTCGGAGTGTCGGCCGAGGATCGTCGGGGGTCCGGGCTCATGCGAACTCGCCTTTGGACCGCAGGAATTTGACGACGTAGCCGTCGGGATCGTTGATCGTGAAGGCGCGGCCGTAGGGCCAGTTGCGAATCCGGGACTCGATCGTGACCTTCGCCTTCCGGGCCCGAGCGTAGATGCGGTCGACGTTCCGGAGTTCCACGTTGACGATCACCCCGCCGCCGAGCGGCCCCCGGACCCACTTCTGGTAATCCTTGTACTCGCCCGCCGAGGCGTCGCCCTCCCAGATCCGCCCCAAGGCGATCACCGCCTCGCCGATTCCTACCCCGGCGTAGTCGAGAAGGCCGTCGTCGCCCTTCCACGCCCCGCGCGCATCGAAACCGAGGGACTCGTAGAAGCGCACCGACCGGTCGACGTCTCGAACGTTGAACATGACGCTGATCTCGGCCTTCATCGCGACCTCGCGCCGGGCACGAGGCCGGGACTTAAAGAGACGCGGCGGCCCGGACGTTCACGTGACGGGCGATGCGAACGTTGGGACGTAGTCCTCGGCCAATCGGCCCACGATGGGGATCGGGTGCCCGCAACCCCGGCAGCGGTTCTCGCGGTCGAGGTTCCAGCCCTGGATCGTGAAGCCGTACCGGCGCACCGCGACGGCCCCACACTGCGGGCAATACGTGTGTTCGAGTCGATGGCCCCAGACGTTGCCGAGGTAGGCGTAGTCGAGCCCCTCTGCCTTCACGACCGCGTGGAGGCGTTCGAGCGTCGGAATGGGAGTCTCGGGCAGGTCCATCATCTTGTAGTCCGGATGGAACCGCAGAAGGTGGAACGGGGTCGCGGCCCCGAGCTCGTCGACGACGTACCGGGCGAGCTGGCGTGTCGCCTCCACAGAGTCCCCCACCTCGGGCACGATCAGGTCGGTCACCTCGACGTGGACCCCGCGATGCTGGAGCTCGCGCATCGTCGAGAGGATCGGGTCCGGTCCCTTCGCGGTGATGTACTTGCGCATGAAACCGGGCTCGCCGCTCCCCTTGAAGTCGACGCTCACCGCGTCGAGGTTCGGCGCGAGCACGCGCACCGCTTCCGGCGTCATGTAGCCGTTCGTCACGAAGTTGGTGAAGAGGCCGGCGCGATGGGCCTCGGTCGCCACGTCGAGCGCGTACTCGAGGAAGATCGTCGGCTCGTTGTAGGTGAAGGTGATCCCGGCGCAGCCGTAGCGGCGCGCGCCGTCGACCGCCTGGCGGGGCGAGAGCGGCCGGCCTTCGACCTCGTGCTCCTGGGATATCTCGGCGTTCTGGCAGTAGAGGCATCGCCAGTTGCAACCGACCGTACCGATCGAGTAGACCCGCGAACCGGGTCGGAAGTGAGAGAGGGGCTTTTTCTCGACCGGATCTACCTGGACGGCCGCGGCCCGGCCGTAGGAGAGGAGGACGAGCCGGCCGCCGACGTTCTTCCGGACGAAGCAGAACCCGTGCGAGCCGGAGGGGATCGTGCAGTAGCGGGCGCAGGCCGTGCAGCGCACCTTCGACTCGGTGAGCGGCTCGTACAGCGATGCCGGATGCGCGGCGACCGCAGCCATCGGTTCCCTCCCACGCGAAGAGGCGTCGCGGGTCGATGAAGTCTCCTCCTCCGCCGGGACGCCTACCGAAGGTTCATCTTCCCGGCCCCCTCCCCCCAGCGATGACCGAGCGACCCGCGCCCTCCTCGGCGAACGCGGAGGCGGACCGGGTGGAGTCGGAGGTCGCCGTCCGCCTCGCGCCGAGCCCGGAGTTCCTGGGCCGGGTGGCCGAGGTCCGGGAAGAACTCGTCGCCCGGGTGAACGCGGCAGCGCGCGCGCGCTCGAGCCCCCTCGTGCGCGCCCTCGTTGCCGGTAGCGCGGCCCGCGCGACGTTCCTCGCGGACCGCCTCGACATCGACCTCTTCTTGCTCTTCCCGCCGGAGCTCCCGAAGGAGCGGCTCCGCGAGGAGGGTCTGGCGCTCGGCCGGGCGGTCCTCGAGAATCCCGAGACCCGGTACGCCGAGCACCCGTACCTCCGCGGCGAGTTCGGGGGATTCCGGGTCGACGCGGTACCCGGCTTCGCGGTCTCGGACCCCTCGCGACCGCTCAGCCCGGTCGATCGAACGCCGTTCCACCAGGAGTACCTCGCGGCGCGCGAGAGCCCCTCGATCGTTACCCAGGTACGGCTCGCGAAGCAGTTCCTCCGGACGCTCGGCGTCTACGGCTCTGAGGCGAAGACCGAGGGATTCTCCGGATATCTGACCGAGCTCCTCGTGCTCCGGTTCGGGAGCCTCCGTGGGCTCCTCGATGCCGCGCGCTCGTGGCGACTGCCCGTTCGGCTCGTGGAGGCGGGGAAGGAGCCGCCGCGCCTCCCGTCGGACGTTGCGCTCATCCTGGCCGACCCGGTCGACCCCCACCGGAACGTCGCGAGCGCGCTCTCGCGCCGGAACCTTGCGCTCGTCGTGCTCTCGGCCGGAGCGTACCTCGCTCGCCCGTCCGCTCGCTGGTTCGAGCCGCACCCTCCCGCTCCGCTCGAGCGGACCGAAGCGCTGAGAAGGATCGCCGATCGCTCGAGCCACGTGGCGGTCGTCGGTATCCCCCGGCCGGACCTGGTCGACGACACGCTCTACCCCCAGGTGCGGAAGGCGGAGCGCGCGATCGCCGAGGAAGTCGGGCGGTCCGGCTTCGAGCTCCTCGGCTCCTCGAGCGTGGCCGGGCCGGATCGCGTCTTCGTGCTCGTGGAGGTCGCCCACGGCCATCGTTCCCCGGTGCGCCCCCAGGACGGGCCTCCGCCGGGACTCGACCGGGTCGGTCACTTTCTCGACAAGTGGACCGCCCCGCAGGCGCCCGTGCTGCAGGGCCCGTACGTCCGGTCCGACGGACAGCTCGCCGTCGAGACCCGGCGCTCGGAGCGGGACCTCGAGTCCGTGATCCGGGGACTGCTCCCCCGTCTCGCCCTGGGGAAGGACCTCACGCCCGCCGAACCGGTGGCGATCGAGGTCCATGCGCTCGCCGGCGCGCCGGACTCCCCCGCGCTGGGCGAAGCGCTCGCGGAGCTCCTGGTGAAGCGGCTCCCGTGGCTCGCGTCGGCCTAGTGCGGGACCGGCACGAGGTCCAAGAGGGCGAACCAGAGGGCGAACCAGCCGAAGAACTCGAGGAAGAGGAGCCCGGCCCAGTCGCCCGTCGTGTAGAGCGAGGCGCGCTCGCGGACCCTCCGAATGATGAACGGGCTCGCGGCCAGGACCAGGATGCCGAGGCCGAGCGGCACGTAGACGATGAGGCCGACGAGCGTGAGCGCCCAGGAGAAGAGGCCCATCGCCAGCGTGAGGATCCCCACGATCAGGACCCCGCCCCCGAGTTCGAACTCCTTGGTCGCGAAGGCCTCCTCATCGAACGCGGGGAACTCGAACGCCGCCTCCTCCTCGTCCTCGAGCTTGCGGCGGGCCTTCTTCGCCATCGCTCAACCCCCCCGCCGAGCGAACGCGCGGCGGTATAGCTCCTCCGCGTGGTAGGAACTGCGGACCATCGGCCCGGCTTCGACCCCGGCGAAGCCGCGCCGGAGCACCTCTCCCTTCCACGCGTCGAACTCCTCGGGAGGAACGTAGCGACGGACCGGCAGGTGCCCAGGGCTCGGCCGGAGGTACTGACCGAGGGTGACCAGGTCGACGCCCGCGCGCCGCAGGTCGTCCAGCGCGACGCCGAGCTCCTCGGAGCTCTCCCCGAGCCCGAGCATGATCGAACTCTTCGTCACGAGCGACGCACGGCCGAGTTCCCGGGCCCGCGCGAGCACGTGGAGCGACCGGTCGTAGCCGGCGCGCCGGTCGCGCACCGCGCCCGAGAGCGAGCGGACGGTCTCGAGGTTGTGGGCGAGCACGTCCGGCGGGCACTCGAGGACGACCCGCAGCGACTCGTCCCGGTCGGCGAGGTCTCCGATCAGGAGCTCCACGCCCACACGGGGCGCGCGCTCGCGTAGTCGCGCCACGGTCTCGGCCAGGATCGACGCGCCGCCGTCCTCGAGGTCGTCGCGGCAGACCTGCGTGAGCACTACGTACCGGAGCCCCCACTCGCGCACGGCCGCGACCACGCGTTCGGGCTCGCTCCGGTCCCGCGCGCCGTTCGGCCAGTGCGTGGTCACCGCGCAGAACCCGCAACGACGGGTGCACTCGGTCCCGAGGAGCATCAGCGTGGCGGTGCCCGCCGACCAGCACTCCGACAGGTTCGGGCAACGTGCCTCGCGGCAGACGGTACCGAGCCGCTCCCGCCCGAGGACGTCGCGCACGGCCGGATAGAGGTCGCCCCGCGGCGGGCGGGTCCGGATCCACGGGGGCAATCCGTGCTCCGGAACGGCGACCGGTGCCGGGGTGGACGACGCGGCCACGGGCGCGCCGACCGGACCCCTCGTCTTAGGGTTTGCGAGCGCGCGCACCGCCCGTGCGCTCCTCGAGCAGCGTCGTGAGGAGGCTCGCGGGCAGTTCGTCCATGCCGATCTGGCTCGACTCGCCCGAGGCGCCGGGGTCCAGCGTCACGAGCCCGTCGCGTTCGAGTTCCTTGAGCGTCCTCCAGAACGTCGTCCGGCTGAGCGCCGGCGCGCCGAGCTCTTCGACGAGCGCGGCGTGCGTCGCTCGCAGCTTCTGGCTCGGCACGGAGGCGCCGCGACGGCGCAGCGATCGGGAGAGCGCGAGCAGGACGCCGAGCTGGTTCACGGTGAGCGACTCGAGGTGGCTTTCGGTCACGGTCGGCAAGAGCGAGCCCTTCGCCCGACGCACGTGCTCGGCCAGGATCGAGTCGGCACCGGCGTCCTCCGCCGCATGGGCCGCGCCCGAGAGGATCTCGAGGGCGAAGCGCGCGTCGCCGCTCGGTGCGGCCACCCGCGCGATCTGCTCGAGGACCTCCCGCTCGAAGCCGCCCGGGCGGAGCGCGAGCCGGGCGCGCTCCTCGAGGATGTCGACGAGGGCCGCCCGGTCGTACGGCGCGAGCGACAGCCGATGGGTCACGCCGAACGAGGAGCGGCTGGGCGCGTCCAGGTACGGGAAGAGGTCCTCCGAGGCCACGAGCACGAGGGAGATCGAGCCGAGCTCGACCTCGCGCGACCGCGAAAGGAGGTAGACGAGCTTGGTCTCCTGCTTCACGAGCGCGGCCGCCTCGTCTAGGAGGATGACGAGGTGCTGCGGGCTCCGTCGGATCCCCTGCTCGAAGACGTCGAGCATCTCCGCGAGGCTGTAGCCCCGGTCGGGGAGCGAGACCTTGACGCTCCGCAAGAGGTCCAGCATCACGGTCCGGTCGCTCGCCCGGCGCCAGCAGTTCACGTACGCCACGCGTACCGGCAGGTCGTGGAGCCGGCCGGCGCGTTCCAAGTCGGCACCGAGGCGCCGTACGAGCGCCGTCTTGCCGCTGCCGACCCCGCCGGTCACGAGACAGTGGTACGGGAGTCCCTTCGCGAGCGCCTCCCGAAACCGCTTCGTCAGGAGTCCGAGCTCGGTCTCGCGGTGCACGAGCCGGGGTGGCAGGAACGAGGGGTCGAGCGTCTCCTCGCGCAGGAGGATTCGAGCGCCGTCGGTCATCGTGGACTCGGGGGGACGAGGGCCGGCAATATCAGGTTCGCCGTCGCCGCGGGCGGCCCGCGGCGCGCCGCCGAACGGGGGGCAGCGAGCGCGCGAGTCGCTCCACGGCGAGAGAGACCGCCGGCTTCGTCGGGAGCGTCGCATCGATGCGGAACCAGCGACGGTCGCGCGCGAGAGCGCGGTAGGCGCGCGCGACGCGACGGAGCGTGGCGGCCCGCTCGAGGGGTGCGCGCGGGGTCGACCGGCCCGAGAGCCGGCGGACGGCGGAGACGGCGTCGAGGTCGAGCAGCACGATCCGGTCCGGCGCAACGGTCGCGGAGCGCTGCAGCCGGGCGAGCCGGGCGCGGAGCGCGCCGGAGAGCGCGCTCCCCTGGTAGGCGAGCGTGGAGTAGAAGGACCGGTCGGTGATCACGAGGTCGAAGCGCTCCAGCTGGGCGACGAGCTCGACTCGGGCGAGCAGCCGGTCGAGCGTGAAGTAGACCCCTCCGGTCCACGGGTCGGCGACGCTCGCCGTCTGGGCGAGCGACCCGAGCATGGGATCGCTCGGTTCGTGCCGAAGGCCGACCGACCAACCGCGACGGCGGAGCGCGGCCGCGAGCGCCCGCGAGAAGGTGGACTTGCCGGCGCCGTCGATTCCCTCGATAGCCACGAGGAGGCCCCGACGTCGCGGACTCCGCACTACGCACCTCCCGGGCGGGGGGCCGTGAGGTCGAGGCCGTAGACCTGCCGGACCGAGTCCAGGAAGGGGACGGCGAGACGCGCCGCGGCGCTCTCCCCGCCGGCGGCGATCGCGGTGGCGCGGCGGGGTACGGTCGTGAGGTCGAGGACGGCCCCGGGCCGCCGGGGGTCGTCGAGGAAGTCGGTTTCGAGGAACCAGGGCCCCCGGTCGCTCAGCACGTCCCGAACCAACTCCCGGCGCGCGAGGTACGATGGCACGACCCCGTCCCGCTCGTCGGGTTCGACCCGGCCGCGCGCAAAATGCTTTACGAGCCGCTCCGGCCGGACCCCCACGGCGCGGGCGAGCCCGGCGAGCTCTCGATAGCCGGCGGCGTCCAGGTCCGCCGAGTGCACCACGACGGGGCAGTCGACGTCCCGCGCGACCTCGAGCGCGTGGCGGAAGGCGGCCTCGATGAGCCGACCGGCCTCCTCCGAAATTGGAAAGTGAGCCCGTCCGACCTCCCCGAGGGCGACCGCCCGGTGCTCCCGAACCCACACGCCCGCGAGGTCGAGCGCCTCCAGATGCGCCGCGAGCGCCGCCGCGCCTCCGAGCTCGGCCGAGGCGGCCACGAGATCGATCGGGTACGGGGCCACGACGAGGAACGTGGTGACTCCGACCCTCTCGGCGATCTCGTGCGCCAGCTTCTCCGTGGTCTCGAACTGGACGCGGTATTCCTCCCGCGTGCGGGGCGCGGTCGGGCCATAGCTCTGGGTCGTCAGGAAGAGATGCGTCCCGCCGGCCGCGCGAAATCGGGCGGCCGCCGCGACGCCCTCGCCCGACGGCGAGAGGTGGCAGTGGTGGTCGACCACCGGGAGGCCGCGCGGCAGCGGCACACCGAGGATCCGGCGCCCCGGCTCAGCGCAGGAGACCCGCGCCCTGGAGCTCCTTCGTGATCTTCTTCACGGCGACTTCGACGTCGGACGGTTTGCGCGCACCCGTGCAGACGAGCTTGCCGCTCCCGAAGAGCAGTACGACGACCTTCGGGTCGTCGATGCGGCAGACGAGGCCCGGGAACTGCTCGGGTTCGTACTCGACACGATCGAGGCCGAGCGTGACCGCGATCGCATTGAGGTTGATCTCGCTCTCGAGGTCCGAGCTCGCTACGATGTTTTGGACCTCGATCTTCGGCTTCATGTTGATTTTCTGGCCCCCCTTCTTGATCTGGGCGGCCACCGTGTGGATCGACTCCTCCACCTCGTGCATGCTCTTCGCGCCGGTGCAGACGACTTTCCCCGAGCGGAACAGGAGGATCGCCGTCTTCGGCTGCTTCAGCCGGTAGATGAGGCCGGGGAACTGCTCGGGCTCGTACTCCGCGCCGTCGAGCCCGAGGGCGATAGACTGGAGGTCGAGCTCGTCACCGAGGGAGGTCGATGCGACGACGTTCTCAATCCGAATCTTGACCAATGGAATCCCCGCGGCGTGAGTATTTAAAGAGGTATTTAAATGATGGGGTGCCTTCTTTTTAACCACGACCCGCGACCGGCGAGGACTACGAGCCAGAGACGCGCTCGGGGCCGCCGAACAGGATCCCGACGAGACCGACGCCGATCACGACCCCCGCACCCACGAGGCCGGCGAGCAGAGCGAGGTCGGGCGTCCCCGAGAGGAAGATCGTGGCGACGACCGTGGCCACCACGGCGGGGAGCACGACGCGGAGGAGCCGTCGCCGGGTGACTCGTGCGTCGCTGAACCGCGCGACCGCGGAGGGCCCGTTCATCGGTCGGTGGTAGTCCCCGGCGGGGACGAGGAGGGCGATGGGGCTCCCGTCAGTTTG
Source organism: Thermoplasmata archaeon (assembly GCA_030039715.1). Classification (GTDB taxonomy): domain Archaea; phylum Thermoplasmatota; class Thermoplasmata; order Lutacidiplasmatales; family UBA184; genus Lutacidiplasma. The sequence goes on from JASHVA010000013.1 coordinate 8,815, forward strand.
AACACCGAGAAGCGCTGGCAGATCGGACAGCGCATGTACCGAGAGTTTCCGAGCCGGATCGCGGTGAACGACGCTCCCGGCACGAACTCGTAGTCGAACGAGCTGCCGCACTTGGGGCAGGTGAGCCGGGTCGTTCGGGAAAGCGTCACGGTCCCTCGGGCCGGCCCCGGCCGGTGAACGTCATCGGCCGAGTCCTCCGTTCATCCTTGACGGAAGCTGGCGTCGGCGTCGCCGCCCCGCCCGCGCGACGGATCCGGAGCGAACGCCGGTCCGCCCCATTCGTCCTCGGTCGGCAGCCCGAAGAACTCGCGAAGGCACCGCCGGGTGAACCCCCACAGGATGTGGCCCTCGAAGACGGTGGCCGGTACCGGCAGGAGACCCCGGCCGGTCTCCCGGTGGACTTGCCGCGTCGTGCCGAGCGCCGAGCGGGGGAGCCAGAACACGTGCGCCACTTCGTCCGCGCTGAGCACCGACGGTGGGTTCCCGTCCGGCCCGAGAGCCGCCGTGAACAGCGCGACCAGGAGTCCGAACCGGACCGCGTTTTGCGTGCCCACGTATCGGAGCGGCCCCGCGAGATCGCTCTCGGTCACCCCGACCTCTTCCTGGAGCTCCCGAAGTGCGGTCGTCGCGAGCGATCCGTCCGAGTCCTCGACTCGCCCACCGGGGAAAGCGACCTGCCCGGACGCCGGATCGGTGGGTCGTTCGGTCCGCTCGATGAGGAGCACCTCCACCTCTTCGAGACCGTCCCGGAGGAGGAGCGTCACAGCGGCCCCCGCGCTGGCCACGGGGGGCACTTCGAAAGGGAACCTACCCAGCAAATCGGGGAGCGTGCGCGGGGCCGAGCCGGCCAGGGCGCGATCCGCGGGCCCCACCGTCACGCCTGCCAGTCGTAGGCGACCTTTTCACGGACCGCCGAACGGTCGGACGGATGTTCGGCACGGGGGTCGAGCTGCCGCTCGAGCGCCGCGAGCCGGAGCCGGAGGTCGCGGAGGTCCTTCTCGAGCTGTGCCAGCTTCGCGGCCATCTCGGAAGGGTCGTCGTCCGCCATCGGTACCGAATTCCCCACGGGATTGATAACTCTGCCCTCGCGCGCTCAGCCGGGGGCC
>JASHVA010000111.1 GCA_030039715.1 Thermoplasmata archaeon
AGTTGGTAGGTCCCGCGCAGTTCCATCAGCTTCGCGAAGAGGCCCATCAGACGTTCCCGGGTCGCCGCGTCGGTACCGCCGAGACGGTGTTCGGTGTCATCAATGAATCGTACGAGCGTTTCGGTCTCCTTGTCGTTCTGCATCCGCGCCTGGAGGAGCGCGAGCCGCCGGAGTACCTTCGGCTGCGTCCCGGGAGGGAGCTTCTCCGCCTCGGCCCAAGCTTGGAGGAGAGACCGGGCCGCCTCGACGACCGCCCGATTGGAGTACTGGATCCGGGCCTCCCAGTAGAGCCGCGTCACGGGCGGCAGCACTGCGGCCGCGCTCGCGAGGAGGCTGAGGGCCACCTCGGGCTGACCGGCCATGTACGCCTCCACGACCTCGCCGAGCGGGCCGTAGCGCTCCTTGAGGTAGGCCGGGGTCGTACCCCCGGTCGTCGCGACCACGTCGACCTCGATGTCCGGGGTCTCCGTGTACGTCGCCTCGGGGTTCGCCTTCGCGGCGAGCTGGGCGGTGTTGATCCGCGAGACCGTCGCGTGCTGCTGGGGCTCCTTGAGCGCCTTCGCGGCGTTCGCGGCGTGTCGCGCGAGCTCCTCCGGGTGGAGTTCCTCGATCGGGCGGTCGTCCTCGTAGCCGACGTCGAGGAACGCGTTCACCATCTGGGCGAACAGCTGCGAGCCGGTGGTGACCTCTTGGAAGCTGAAGATGGCGGGGAGCCCCGCCTGCCCGGCGCGGACCCCCATCTGGGAGATCAGGTAGTTCATTCGGGCCGCGTCCACCCCCTTGTCCTTCTCCATGCCGTTGCCGATGCCGATGATGCGGAGCGACAGGCGGGAGCCGGCGGGCAGCATGTACGGCACGAGGTCGATCCGACCGGGGGCGAGCGCCGGACCGTTCGGGACCTGGACGTCGAACCGGGTCGAGGCGTTGTCCCAGCCGTCGGTGACGAGCACGAGGTTTCCTTGGACCCCCTGGGTGCCCATCCGGAGGAGGTCGGCGCCGACCGCGAGCGCGTCCCAGATGGCGGAACGCCCGCTGGGGGTCAGGAGCGAGATGAGGTTCTCGATGTACGGCAGGTTCTCCCGGTGGATCTCGGTGAGCGGAACGGCCACCCGGACGGTCTCGGTGAAGGTGACGAGGCCGAAGAGGGAGCCGGACGTCGCCGCGTCCTGGAGGATGCGGAAAACCGCGGTCCGGGCGACCTCGATCTTCTGCCGTTCGGCCGAGCCGGTCGCGCCACCCCCGGCGTCCGGCAGCGGAGCGAGCATGCTCTTCGAGAGGTCGAGCAGGAGCACGTTGCGCTCCCGGGCCGGGACCGCGGCTGAAGAGTTCCCCGGTTCGTCCGCCATCTGAAGGGGGCGCTAGGAGCCGGACTCCGCCGGCCGGCCCTGCCGGGGAGGCTTCTCAACTACCCCGACGCAACGCACGACCAATGTTTACCCCGGTAAGGGTATTTGTGGCTTCCTACTGAAAGGCCCGACGTTCGGGGGAAAACGGGAGCCGGTCAGCCCGTCCGAACCGCTTCGTCGAAGAGCGCGCGATATCGGGGCACGAGACGCTCCCAGTCGTACTTCGCCGCCCGGCGCCGGCTTTCGGGGCCGAAGCGCTCGCGCATCGGGCCGTCCGAGCAGATGGTCGCGAGGGCCGTGGCGAGGTCCTCCGCGTCGCCCGGGGCGACGAGCAAGGCGTTCCGCCCTTCGTCCACGATCTCGGGGACCCCGCCGACGCGCGTGGCGACGACCGGGAGCCCCGCGGCCATCGCTTCGAGGAGCGCACGCGGGAACGACTCGAATCGGGACGGGAGGACGAAGACATCGGCGGTCCGGTACGCCTCGAGCACCTGGACCCGCGACGCCGACGGCGCGAACTCGACACGACCCGCGAGACCGGGGCGGGTCGCGAAGGCGCGCATCGGGGCGAGCGCGCCCCAGTCGTCGCCGACGACGCGGAGCGACACGGGAGGGTCGCGCGGGAGGCGCGCCATCGCGTCCAACAGGAGGTCCAGCCCTTTTTGTTCGAAGTCGAGTCGTCCGACGTAGAGGAGTCGGACGACCCCGGTCGCCGGCGGCGAAGTCCGGGCGGTGAACTCGTCGAGCCCGATCCCCGTCGGCAGCACGACGATGCGGCCAGAGTCCAGCCCCAGGCCGACGAGGAAGCGTCGCTCGACCTCGCTCTGCGCGACGATCCGGTCCGCGGCGCGCAACGTCGCGCGCGCGACGGCCCGATGGTAGAGTGACGAGAACGCGAGCCCCCGGCCGGGGTCCGAATGGGTCGTGATCACGAGAGGCGTCCCGCGCATCCGTCGTACCGCGGCGCCCGCCCAGGTCGGGAAATAGCCGAAGGCGTGCGCGTGCACCAGATCGAACGTTCCGGACGACGCGGCCAGGAACATCCCGGGCACGGCGACGCCGAGCCCGAGCGGGAACGGCGCCGCGCGGACGGCCCGGAACCGTCGGACCCCCGCGCCGTCCGGCGGGTCGAGAGTCGGCCGTCGGGCGAACGGCCGGACGCGTTCGAGGTCGGAGGTCAGTACGGTGACCTCCTCGCCCGCCGTCCTCAGCCGCTCCACCAGCTGCCCCAGCGTCGCCTCCACTCCGCCGTGGGCGGGCGGGTACCGGAGCGAAAGCTCGGCGATCCGCATTCCCTCGTCACTCTCCCGTTCCGGTCGCCGACCCGTCGTCCCGCCACGCGCTCGGAAAGATCCACGGCACGGGCCGCTCGTCGTCCCGAAGGTACGTCAGGAGCAGCTGGACGAGCGTGACCGTGACGAGCACGCAGAGGACGACCAGCGCGTAGCCCCGAGCGATCCCGAAGACCGAGTTCTGGTCGAGGGAGTCGGTGAACGCGGTGACCGAGGGGGAGAGGGGGGCGAGGAAGCGGATCAGGAAGTCGTTGTTCCAGAGGAGGTAGACGAACGCGAGGACGGTGAGAACTCGCGCGAGCGCCCGGCGCCCGGGGTGGAAGATCCACAGGTCGAG
>JASHVA010000112.1 GCA_030039715.1 Thermoplasmata archaeon
CCCGCCGCGCACGGCGACTTCGGCGAGCTCGGGCACGGAACGGACGGATACACCGAGACCAGCACGGAGCCGGACGAGGCCCAGACGAGCCGCGTTTCCGCGGAACTCTCGTTCGACCCTTCGAGCTGCGGCGTGTAGTACGAGTGCCCGCCCAAGCTGGAGACCGAGATCGGGTCGAACCGGTTCACCGGAGGGCCGGTCGAGAAGGTGAGCGAGGCCACCAGCACGCCGACGCCGATGATCAGCACCGCGGTGCCGGCGACGAACAGCCCCGTGCGCACGGGGCGAACCTACCGCCCGCCCGAGAAATAGGTTTACCGAGAACCGTCCTCGAGCGGGGGTGCCGAGCGCTGGACGAGAGCTCATATGCTAGTGAGCCCCCCGGTACAACCGTGTCAGACCCTGTCACGCGCGCCGAGCCGGGAGCCACGGACGGCGGGGTCAAGGGCCCCGCCTGCCCGATGTGCGGCAGCACGCACCGGATCGTCGACCCGGTCCAGGCCGAGACACACTGCGCCGAGTGCGGTCTCGTCTTCGAAGCGACGGAGATCCTCGCGACGGCACCTCCCCCCACGGCCCTGCCCGGCTCGGAAGGCAGCGGCCGCGGGATCGGGCCGTTCGTCCCTCCCGGCGGTTCGAAGCGGGCGCTCGGCTCGACGCTGTCGACGGCGCGCGACGGCCAGGGGAAGCGCCTCGACTGGCACCGGCGCTACGAGTTCCAGCACCTGAAGCGCGTGATGCAGCGGCAGACGGCCCGCGCGGCGGACAGCGGCATCGACCGCTCTCCGGCCCGGAACGACATCATCGTCGCGGTCGAACGGCTGAGCCTGCCGCCCGTGATCCAGGCCGAAGCCGAGCATGTGTTCCGGGAAGCGAAGCAGCGCGGCCTCTTCCGGGGGCGCAGCCTGCCCGCGAGCGTCGGCGCCGCGCTCTACACCGCGTGCCGGCGGTACTCGATCCCCCGGACCCTCGGCGAGGTCGCCGAAGCCGTCAACGCGAAGCGTTCCGAGGTCGGCCGGACGTTCAAGGTCATCCAGCGGGGAACGGGGCTCGCGGTGCCCAGCGTGGGCACGAAGGCGTTCCTCGGCCGCTATGCTCAGGAGCTCGCGCTCTCCCCCTGGGTGCGCTCGAACGTCGAGGCGATGCTCGACGAGGCGAGGGACGACCCCGAGCTCTCGGGCCTCTCTCCCCACGGCCTCGTCGCGGCGCTGATCTACCTCGCCGCCGAGAAGCACGGCGAGCGCCGGTCGCGCGCCCAGGTGGCCCGCGTGAGCGCCGTCACCGAGGTCACGCTCCGGTCGACGAGCCGGCTGCTCGAGAAGGTCTGGGGCCGCCGCGGTCAACCGCAGGCCCTCGAGCCGGAAGAGCGACACTGAGCCGGTCGCGTCCGCGGTGGGATTTATCCGACTCCTCGGCCCCCTAGCGGGGGAGGGTCGGCGGCACGTGGCAGCTCCGGCGGTGACGGTCGTCTGGGACGAGCGGTTCCGGTCGTACGACCTCGGCGCCGAACACCCGTTCTCCGAACGGAGCCGGGCGCTCGGCTTCGAACTCCTTTCCGCCGCGGCGCCGGAGGGCGCGATCGAGAGGGTGCGTACGGTCCCGCCGGCCGAACGCGACCTGCTGCACCGCTTCCACCTCGAGGAGTATCTCGCGTTCGTCGAGCATGCGAGCCAGTTCGAGAATCCGATCCTGCTCGACGCCGGCGATACGCCGTCGTTCGCCGGATGCTACGAGGAGGCGGCCCGCCTCGTCGAGGGCGCCGACCGGGGGCTCCTCGAGACCGTCGCGACCGGCCGACCGTCGTTCCACCCGGCGGGGGGCCTCCATCACGCCCGCCCCGACCGGGCGAGCGGTTTCTGCATCTTCAACGATGTCGCGGTCGCCGTCGCGCACGCCGTCGCCGACGGCCGTCGCGTCGCGTACCTCGACATCGACGCCCACCACGGCGACGGGGTCATGTACGGATTCTACGACTCGGGGAAGGTCCTCGACATCGACTTCCACCAGGACGGTCGGACGCTTTTCCCCGGCACGGGTTTCCCGCCCGAGACCGGTCGGGGCGATGGCGCGGGGCTGAAGGTGAACCTGCCGCTCCCGCCCCTCGCCGGGAACGAGGCGCTCCTCCCGCTCTTCCGGCGCGTCGTGCCGCCCCTGCTCCGCTCGTTCCGCCCGGAGGTGATCGTCCTCCAGCATGGGGTCGACGGTCACGTCGGCGACGCCCTCGCGCACCTCCAGTACACTCCCGAGGCGTACCTCGAGATCGACCGGACGGTGCTCGATCTCTCCCGCGAGGTCGCGGGCGGGCGCCTCCTCGTGACCGGCGGCGGCGGCTATCGTGCGAGCGCGGTCAGCCGCGTCCTGGCGCGAGCCGGGCTCGTGCTCGCGGGGGCCCCGATCCCCGGACCGCGGGAAGAGGTGCCCGAGACCTGGCGCACCTCGTACCGGGAGACGATCGGTGAGCTGTCGCCGAGGACCTGGGAGGAGCCGGAGGAGACGTCCGGAACGCGTTGGCGCCCAGAGCACGAGGCGAAGCTCGTCGAGGAGCTGGAACGTCGGCTCGGCCAGCAGTTCCCGGCGGCTCCTTAGAGGGTCTCGCCCCAGCCGTCCCGGTCCAGTAGGTCCTGGTCCGTCGCGCGGATCCCGGCCGTGACGTCCGCGAAAGTCAGCTGGCCGGCCGGACCCCGGGACAGCCGTGCGCGCACGTCGGCACGCGCCAGGACGAGGGCTCCGATCGCTCGAAGTTCGGATGCGACGACCTCGCGCAGGGAGCCCTCCACGTCCTCTCGGGCCATCTCGAGCTCGACGACGGCGAACAGCTGATCTCGCGCGAGCCAGTAGGCGAGATACGCCTCGAGCAGCTTCCAACCTTCTCCCGTAACCTCGGGGCGGCGCTCGGGCGGAGGGATCACGCCGAGCGACCGGCCGCCGCCTTCGGGTGCCAGCTCCTCGAGTTCCCAGCCCCCGAGGCCGGCCGCGATCCCGACCGGACCGGGCCGTCCGTCGAAGAAGAGGGGGAGCAGGTCCCGCCCCGCCTCGATCGCCGGAGGATCCCCGACCGGAAAGTCGTCGTGGGTGGGGCGAGGGACGGAACGGCCAAGATCGCTCCGTACGCGCTCAGGGGGCTCCCATCGGCCTTCGCGCTCGAGGGCGCGGACGATCTTGCGATGACGACGGGCGGCCGAGGAGATTCGACCGAGGACCGGTGGACCGAGGCGACCGCGCACCGCCCCGAGCTCCCCCTCGAAGCCGACCGGGGGCCGGACCACCCGGTCCGTCCCGGGGTTCCAGTTCGCGTCGAGCTCGACTCCCGGGCACGAGAGCACCGCGCTCGCTTGCAGCCGATCCCCTACATGGACCGTGACCGGGAACTCCCGGCACGGGTACGGACGCACGCCGTGCCCGCGGCATCGGAGATCGCGGAGGAGGACGCACGCGCCGCCGTCGCCCCGACTACGGAGAAACTCTCCACCGCCCTCGCGCCGGAGGTCCGAGCCGGGGACGATCTGCAGGAGTCGAGTTCGTTCCCCCCGCTCGACCCGCGGCGTCGCGTAGCAGCACAGCCCGCAGTCCGGTCGGCACGCGTACCGGAGCCCGCGGAGCAGCGAGACGTCGAGGCGAAGCGGACCGTCGGGATCGTCGTCCATGTCGGCGCTCGCCACGGCGCGTGCACCGTATTAATCCCCGCGAGGTGGCGATTTCGATGGTGCTCTTGGCGAAGGACATCATGGAGAAGACGGTGCTCACCGTCGATGAGGGCGCGGACGCGCTCTCCTGCGCGAAGGCGATGGCGCAACAGCACCGGGGATACGCGATC
>JASHVA010000113.1 GCA_030039715.1 Thermoplasmata archaeon
GTTCGGTCCTCTCGACCCACTCCGAACCCGATCTCGCAGCGGACGAAGGCCTTCCGCCCGCGGAGTCGACCGCCGAGTGGCTGCCGATCGGCACCATTCCCGATGCGGCCCCCCACGCGCCGCCGGTGCCCGACGAGAACGGCACCCAATCGACGGAACCCACCTCCGAGGAACCCCGGGTGGATTCGGCGGCGGAATCCGGTCCGGAGTCCCCGGACGCGGCGCTTCCCTCACCCGCGCCAACTTCCCCGACGGTGCACCCCGAACTGCCGACGGCACGCGAGACCCCCCCGGCATCGGGTTCCGAAACGCCGGTGACGGCCGGACCGCTGGCCGCGGCGCGTCTTTCGACCTTCTTCCGACCTCGCACCGTCCCGATCGCTCCCCCTAGTCCGCCCGTCCCGGAGGCGGTGGAACCTCCGAGCGACGAGACCGCGACGGAGGGCGCCCCGGTTCCGACACCCCCGCCCACCGAGGAGCGGAGCGAGGTGCCGACCGCCGAGACGCACCCCGACCCCTCCTTCACCCCGTCCGACTCCGAGGAGATGCCCGATGAGCCCTCGCCGGAAACGCCGTCGGCCCATTCCGAATTCCCGTCGTTCCACTCCGTCCCGGCCTCGCGCTCGCCGCCGAGGGAGCCCGCGGCCGAGGAGGCCGAGAGCGCCGACCGGGAGCCGCCGGCGGACGACGGCACGGACGATCCTCCGGCCGACGACCCGAGTTAGTCGCGCCCGGGATCCGAGTCCTTCGCGACGGCGCCGAAGGAGGCATCTTCTCGGAGGAAGTGCGGGCCGACGGAGTGGTGGGGCCGTTGGCCGAGGGGTACGTCACGACCGTAGTGCGTCGCGAGATCGTTCAGGGCCACGAGCGGGAGTTCGACGATTGGCTGAAGCGGTTCCTCGCGGAGGAGCGAAAGGCCCCGGGCTTTGTCGGCGTCACCGTCATCGCGCCGGCCGGAAGCTCCAACTTGCGGTACATCGTCCATCAGTGGTCGAACATCGATACCCTGGTCGCGTGGGAGAGCTCGGCGACGCGGGCGTCGATGCTCGCCGAAGCGAACCGGTACTCGGTCCCGCACTTCGAGCGTGCTAGCGGCATGGAGAACTGGTTCACCCTCCCGGAGAACGCCCTGCCGAACGCCCCGCCCCGGTGGAAGATGTTCCTCGTGCTCCTCTTCGCCGCGACGGCGATCTCGGCGGCCGTCCGCTACACCCTCGCCGCGCTGGCGGTCCCGTGGCCGATCTGGCTCGACGCCCTCGTCTCCGCCCTCATCCTGGTCGCGTCCCTGACGTACGTGGTGATGCCCGCCCTCACTCGGCTATTGCGGTCGTGGCTCTACCCGCGAGAGACCGAGGTGCTCAGCCTCGGGGCCGCCTAGCGGGCGCCGCGCGTACATTCCCGGTACGACCCGGCGCGGTGCGCGGACGAGGTGGAGGCGCCTCCTCGGAGGCCGGTGCAGCCGTTTTATCGGCGGCGGGCCGTTGACGGCCGCCCGGAGCGCGACGTTGACGGGGATCGTCGAGCAGGTGCGGCGAGAGTGGGAGACGATCGAACTTCGCCGACGGGCGAACGTCGTGGGACGTCTCTTCGACCCGCCGGTCCCGCCCGCGGAGCTCCTGCGCATGCTGTACCGTCTGTCCCAGGACCTCGCGTACGGGTTGACGAGCCCGGCCACGATCCGCTCGAACCTCGAGCTCTACCTTCTCGTACGCTGTGCCCGGCCCAACTTCGTGCTCGAGACCGGAGTCAATCGCGGCTGGTCCAGCGCCGCCATCCTTCGCGCCCTGGAACACAACGACCGCGGCCGCCTCGTCTCCATCGACCTGCCGAACGCGGACCCCGGCGGCCGCGTGGATGCGGACGGGATGCGCGACTTCTCTTGGGTCCCTCAAGACCGGACGGGGCTCGAGGTCCCGGAGCACCTCCGCCATCGGTGGACGCTCCGGCTGGGCGACGCACGCCAGATGCTCGAGGAGTACCGGGGCGCTGGGGTCGACTTCTTCTTTCACGACTCCGAGCACAGCTACCCGCACCAGGCCTTCGAGTTCGGCTGGGCGCTCGGGATCCTCCCGCGCGGAGGCATCCTCGCCTCCGACGACGTGGACCGGAGCCCCGCGTTCGACGAGTTCACGAGGGGGCTGCCGCGGATCCACTGGGCGAACCGAGGCGCCGCGCGCAACACTCGCTGACCCGCGTCGTCCGGCGAGAACCTCCCCTTCGGGAGACCGAAGGCGCGAGCACGAGCCCGGGCGTCCCCCGCCCCGACAAACGATTAGGTGAGTCCGGGCGTCGGTCGCTCCGTGCCCCTCCCTCGCTCGGTTCGGCTCTCCCACGGCGCGAACGCGGTCGTCCGCGCCGCCGCCCCGGCCGACGCCGAGGCGTGGATCGCGAACATGAACCGGGTCGCCGCCGAGGGCGTGTACCTCATGACCGAGCGCTTCGCGCGGACGGTCGACGAGATCCGTGCCCAGTTCCGTGACAACGATCCCCGGCTCAATCTGTGGCTCGTCGCGGAGGTCGACGGGAAGGTCGTGGGCGGCGGGAACTTCTCCCGGGGGCGATGGACGAAGAACGCCCACACCGCCGACCTCGGTCTGTCGCTCCTCCCCGAGTTCCGCGGCTTGGGCCTCGGTCGGGCGATGATGGAGGCGGGCCTCGAATGGGCCCGCGGCGTCGGGGTCCGCAAGGTCAAGCTCGGGGTGTTCGCTACGAACGAGCGTGCGATCGCGCTCTACCGCCGGCTCGGGTTCGTTGAGGAGGCACGACTTCGCGGG
>JASHVA010000114.1 GCA_030039715.1 Thermoplasmata archaeon
GAAGCCGTGAAGTTCGTCAACGCGCGGTCGGTGAGCGACGAGGCGGCTGCCCCGATCCTGGCCGACCTGCTCCGGAAGACGTGGGTCGGGGAAGTCACGCAGGCGACCCTCGCCGCGCGCCCCGGGATGAGCTCGGACCAGTTCCTCGGCGAGCTGGCCCTCGCGGCGGAGACCGACAAGACGAAGCGTACGAACTCGCTCCAGGCGGTCCTCGAGTACATCCTCTACGCGCGATTGGTGACGCGCGACGCGAACGGCGCGCTGTTCCTCGCTGACAGCTCCGCTCCGACCGGCGGGATGGTGGCCGGGTTCGACCCCGCGATCGTCGCCGCCGCCGGAATGGGCCCGAAGGCAACGGCCCCGTCGGCGACTCCGGCCTCCCGGGCCGCCACGGCCGCGGGCGGTTGGCACAGTGTATCGACGGAGGACTTCGCGTTGAAGGTCCGCATGGACCTCGACGTGATCGAGGACCTGAAGGCGTACCTCGACCTGCTCAAGGGCCGCGTCGAGCGTGCGGCGAAGGCGACTCCCGCCGCGAGCCCGCCCCCAGTGACGTCGCCGTAAGCTCGAGTCGGTTTCCGCGGCCAACCCCTTCCTCACTTTTCCACCCGCCGCGGCGAGGGGTACCCCCCTTCGGCGACGATTTCTCATGGAAGCGACCCCGCTTCTCCCCGGCTCATTTACCCCGGGACCATCAGCAGTTCCGCTGAATGTCTCGCAAGACCGGACCCAGAGAGCTCGCGTGTCCTGTATGCGGCGAGCGGTTCGATTCGCGGGGCCTCCACGGCCACATGCTCAAGCACGGGCTGCGCGGCGACGGCAGCCCGGCGATCTTGAGCCCGGGAGAGCAACGGTTCGGAGCACGTATTGCCGAACAGCACGCGGCGAAGGCGGAGCGGACGCGCATCGAACAGCTGGTCGACGAGGTCGTGGCTGCCCACGACACCGTCGAGGCGGCGACCGCCGCCCTACGCAGAGTCCTCCCGAGGACCCTCCAGGTCCCGCCGGTCCAGGAGAACGAGCAAGTTGTCCACCGGCGATTCGGGGAGATCCCGGACGCCGTTCACCGACTCTACGGAGCGTCTCGATGAGCGGGAAGCCGGAGCCCAAAGGCGACGCACTCGCCATCTGGGGTAAACCCGCCCTCGACGAGATGATGGCGAACCTCGGCGGGGAAGACGTCGCAATCGTCCGAATGGCGGTCGGCCGGGGTCTCGACCCGCGCCGGACCGTCCGCGTCGGCCTCGATGGGAACGGCGGGCTCTTGGTCGCGGGCGACCCGGAGGTCGCGGCGGAGGTCATCAACAAGATCCACGCGCTCGGCGTCGAAGGAAAGCCCGTCGAGGCGGACCTCGCCGAGCGGCGGTGGAAGGGCGAGGAGGTCGGGCGACTGTACGTCACCCTGGAAAGACCGGCCCTTCCCGCATCAAGCGCCACGGACTCAACGCAAACGAAGGAGTGAGCAACGATGGGGAGAGCGATCTACGGCGAGCAGAGCTACGGCGAACGAGGACCCGCGATCTACGCCTCCGGCGGGCTCCGCGAACAGCTGGGTGAGAGCGTCCGGTCGGCGTGGGCGAGCCCCGCCGGCCAGGCACAGCGCGCGGCGCTCCGCGAGGCGGGCCAGCGGACGGCCTCTCGGGCATACGGGCAGGCGGCGGCGCGCGTGGGCCTCGGGCGGGCGTACTACGACGCGGCGCGGAGTGGCGGCGTGAGCCAGGCCTACCGGAACGCCTGGGGGTCGACCGTCTTCTAAGGTCGTCCGCCGCGAGGAGGAGGGAAGGAGGTAGGACGTGGTCGGCAAGGCTGGCGCGGCGGCGATTGGGATCGTCGGCGGGGCGGCGGCTCTGTTCGGCACTCTGTGGGGCGTGGGCGCTATCCCTGCGAAGTGGATCCCGCAGCCCCCCTGGATCGCGTCTCGCGCCCGGGAGGAGGCGATCGCGCGCGCCCAGGCGGCCGCGGAGGAGTCAGGGGTGCCGCCCGCGCTGACTCTGACCCTGCCGCCCTGGAGCCAGAACGGGGCGGCGCTCTACAGCGGTGGAATCGCCCGCCGCGACGCGACGCCCGGGGTCGGCTCGACCGCCTACTCCAGCGGCCGGTTCATGGCGGCGAAGGCGGCGCCGGGCGGGAGTGGGACGCAGTTCAACTACTCGCAGCAGGCGGGCCAGCAGCAGGATCGCCCGGGGATGACGCCCGTGCTCGGCACTCTGGGTCGCATCGGCGCGAACGCGGGGCGGGGCGGCACGTCGGGGGCGACCGGTTTCAGCGCGGCGAGGTTCCAGTAAACGATGGCGCGCCGACCGGGGTGGCTCGTGACCCTCACGTTCGTCGTGCGGGCGGACAGCCTCGACGAGGCGCTCGAGAAGACGCGCGCGCTGGTGAAGGACACCGGGGCCCCCGTCGCGAATGTCCAGGTCGGCGAGCACGCGATCTGGGAACCCGACCTCGACCTCTAACGGAGGCGTCGACGAAAGTTGATTAGCCGCGACCGCTTGGGGGCGGTTGCGGTGGTCCGTCCCGCGACGGACCAGGGGCGCGCGATCCTGCGCGCGCCCCGAACCAGGATGAAGCTCGAAGGAGCAGCCGCATCGGAGTCGGACGGGACCGAGGTCCCGCTACCCGAGTCCGGCGATGAGTACTGGCCCGCATGGTTCGACCGCTGGCTCAACGGCAAGCTCGACGTCTCGTCGACGTCCGAGCGCGCGGAGCTCGAGCTCCTCCCGAGCGTCTCAATCCCAACCCTCACGGATCCCACTCACAAGTTCATCGGCGGTGGCCTGCCGCCCCCGAGTGACCGCGGGGAACTGACCGCCCCCGCACCACTTCCACCAACCCCTTCGAGGAACCGCATGCCGTCAGTACAGCGGCGGTTCCGAGAGTCGGTCAACCACCATGTCGACGTGCTGCGCGACGAGCGCGATCAGCTCGGCGCCCTCACGGCCGCACATCGGCGCCGGGACCTTCTCCGCTGGCCCACCATGGTCCGGCGAGCCGGACTCGACGGGCGCATCGCGGGAGCTCGGGACATCACGGTCGACCAGGTCCTCGCCGTCAAGCGGTCGGGGATTTGGCGGACGACGTCGCTCAAGCCGATCTTCTCCGGCGTGCGGACGTACTGCGCGCTCGAGGGGAACGCGGAGCTCGCTGCGGTCGACTCCGTGTGGCGCCTTCCGCGTCGTACGGACGATCGCCGCGTCTGGCTCAACGAGCAGCAGCTCAACGAGTGCTACGCTCGGGCTCGAGGGCGGGTCAAAGTTCGTGTCGCACTCCAGGGATTCCTGGGGCTGCGCGAGGACTCGGCCCGGGACCTCCGGGCCCGCGACCTCCAGCTCGAGAGTCCTTCGCCTCGCATGAGCTTCGGCGTCAAAGGCTCGGACGGAGAGCGCCTCACGATCTCGGTCGACGCCGAGGTCGCGGGCTTGCTCCGAACCTGGCTCGAGTCAAGAGGCCTCCGCGGCGAGGACTGCGTCTATCCCGTCGGTCACTCGACCGCGGACGCAGATCTCCGCGAGCTCGGCCGTGAGCTCGAGCTGCCCTTCCCGTTGAGCGGGCACGTCCTCCGGCGGAGCTGGGCGCGAATCGCCTACCAGGCGAACCCGTGCCTCGACCAGGTCCGCAGGATCAAGCGCGTGCTCGGGCACCAGGACGTCGCGACGACGTGGCACTACATCGGCGAGGAGTACCTCGACATGGAGGCCGGGCTTTCGCTGTTCCACGCGCGGATGCGCGCAGCGGCCCGGCCCCCGGAGGCCTGAAACATGGCCGGCTCTCTGACGGACCGGCGTATCACCGGGAGGTCGTCGGTTCAAATCCGACTGGGCCCACGTCCCCTCCAGAGCCGCCTGGATCGCGGGGTCCGATGCACGTCAAGCGGTGATTTCGTTCGAGAAAAACTTCCTTATGAGTACGTTTCTAGCATGCCTGTTGCCATGTCCGCCACGTTCGAGCTCCCCACGCTCCACTGCTACCGCTGTGGGGCAAGCTGGACTCCCCGCCGTCCGATGATTCGGATGTGCCCTCGCTGCAGGTCCCGTCTGTGGGATCAACCGAGGATCCGCATC
>JASHVA010000115.1 GCA_030039715.1 Thermoplasmata archaeon
TACGCCTCCGGCGTCAGCGGCCCGGCGAGGTAGAGGTCGTTCGCCTTGTGGTCGATCCGGAGGTACGCGGCCTCGTTGAGGACCCGCTGGCCCATCGTGAACGTCGAGAAGATCACCGCGCCGACGAGCGCGACGCCGATGAGCGAGGGGTCGAGGATCTCGACGAAGACGAGGATCACGCCGGGGACGACCATCGAAGTCAGCATCGCGAGGCGTTCGTTCCCTTGGACGAGGACCTCCGTCCAGAGGAACGCCGCCGTCCCCGCGAACGGTCGCGACGGGGCGAGCGCGTCGCTAGTCCTCATTGATCGACCTCCCGACCGCCCGCAGGAACGCCTCCTCGAGGGTGACGGGTCCGACCGTCGCCGTCATGCCGGCGCGGCCGACGACCTCCATCACCTCGTTGAGCGTGTTCGGGTTCACGATCACGGTCAGAGAGAGGCCGTCCGTCACGCAGGTGCCGTAGCTGCGGAACCGGTCGACCTGGGAGGCGCCGTCGGGGACGAGGACCTTGAGCGTGCCCCCGACCGACCGCTTCAGCTCGTCCGCGGTGCCGCTCGAGAGCACCTGACCGTGCTCGATGATGTAGAGACGGTTCGACAGCACTTCCGCCTCGTCGAGGTAGTGGGTCGTCAGGAGGATGGTCGAGCCCTTCTGCGTGAGCGCCCGGAGGGAGGCCCAGACCTCGCGCCGCGCGAACGGGTCCATCCCGATCGTCGGTTCGTCGAGGAAGAGGAGCGGTGCCTCGGTCGCGATGACGGTCGCGACCATCGTCCGCTGCCGCTGGCCGCCGGACAGCGTGACGGAGAGGCGGTCGGCGAACGGAGTGAGGCCCATCCGCTCAAGCGACTCCTCGGTGCGGTACCGGGCGGTCTCCCGAGCGAAGCCGCGAGCGCGGAGGTACGTGTAGATCTGCTCGCGGGGCGTGAGGTGGAAGAACGGCTTCCCCTCCTGGGGCACGACCGCGATGTACGGTCGGGCCCGCTCGGGCGAGCGGGTCACGTCGATCCCGAAGACCTCGACGGCGCCCGAGCTCGGACGCAGGAGCGTGGAGGCGATCCGGAGGAACGTCGTCTTCCCGGCGCCGTTCCGCCCGAGGAGGGCGACCCGCTCGCCCCGGTGGACCTCCATCGAGACGCCCGAGAGCGCCTCGACGGGGGGCGCCCCGCGGCTCTCGTACGTCTTCCGGAGATCGACGCTCCGGAGGGCCTCCTCGCTCATGGAACGCGTCCGACCGAGATGCGGTACTTAACGGGCGGGTTCTTGCGGCGGGCGAGAGGGGTCGTGGAACGGCGGCTCGCGCTCGACGGCGCGGCGCCCGGCGGGTTGGTCCTCGTCGCTACCGTCCGTCTAGTGGCTGCCGCAGCCGCAACCCCCGCCGTTCGC
The DNA here is from genome assembly GCA_030039715.1 of Thermoplasmata archaeon. Classification (GTDB taxonomy): domain Archaea; phylum Thermoplasmatota; class Thermoplasmata; order Lutacidiplasmatales; family UBA184; genus Lutacidiplasma. Next base: position 1,387 of record JASHVA010000115.1, read on the forward strand.
GGAGTTGCTGCCGCAGGAGCCGCATCCACCGGCCCGACCGGCCGCGTCGGGTTCGGGGAGCGTCGGGTTCGTAATCTTGAAGCCGGACTGGTTCAGGTCCTCGACGTAGTCGATGATCGCCCCGTCGACGAACTGGGTGCTCGTCGGGTCGACGAGGAACGAGAAGCCGTCGACGCGGAGGACCTCGTCGTCCGAGCGGGGCTTGGCGAAGGCGAGCCCGAACTGGACGGCGCTTCCGCCCCCGCAGCATCCGCCCCCGCCCGGCTGGGCGTAGACGCGGACGCCGATCTCCGGGCGCTGGCCCTGGATCAGGGTCTTCACTTGCTCGACGGCGGCGGGTCGGATTTCCAGGTGAATCATGGATCGTGCCTCGCATCGAAGACCGGGTGCCGGGCTTTAAGCTCTGTGACGCCCGCGCAGCGACAAACGGTGCCCGCCGGGCCCTTCTTCTCTCAGTGACAAGGAGTAGCGCGGAGCGTGACAGGGACTCCTCAAGGGAGTGGCCCGTTCTTCCCCTCGTCGTCGAGCGGGGGCAGCGGTTCCCCGATGTCGGGGAGTTCCCGCGTTCCCGTGAACGTGTCGGGGAGTTCGGGCTGGCGCAGCCCGGGCGCCTCCTCGGGGGTCGCCGGTGCGAGCTCGGGCGACGCCTCGCGCCAGCAGAGCCGCGCGACCTGGTTGCAGAAGCCGAGGGGGAAGCCGACGGACCGGCCGATCTGGCGCACGTCGGATTTCGTGAGCTCTCCGATCAGGGCGAGCACGACGAAGTAGACCGCGAAGCAGAGGACGATCACGCCCGCGAGCTGGTAGCCCGTCTGGACGGGCAGGAAGCCGGGCTTGTTGAACCGGGAGATCACGCCGAAGGCGAACGCCGCCGCGACCGTGATGCCGACGACGGACCGCACCTGGATCCGGACCTTGAGCAGCGTCTCGAGGAAGTACGTGTTGAGGAGCAGCGCCGCCGAGGACGAGAGCAGAACCGCCACGGACGCGGCGATCAAGTCGTCGCCGTTGGGCACGATCGCGTAGAGGAGGAACGTGGAGCTGAACAGCACGACGACTTGAGTGCTCGTGATGTAGAGCTCGAGCCGCTGGCGGCCGATCGCGTTGATCGACGACTGCATGACCTGGGAGAGCGCGAGCGGGATCGCCCCCACGACGAGGATCGCGAGCGGCCAGGAGCCGATCGCGACGTAGTGGCTCCCGCCGAGCACGACGAGGAACTGGCTGCGATACGTCACGAGGGCGATGACGCCCGGGACGAGCAGCATCGAAGTGTACCGTAACGCCTGCCAGGCGCCGCGACGGACGCCGTCGTACTCCTCCTGACGATGGAGCCCCGCGATGTACGGGAAGAGGGGCGTCGTCACCGCCGCGGGAAGCGAGAGCACCAGGATCCGGAAGCCGTTCGCGAGGAGGAAGGCGTTCAGCTCCGCCGTCCCCGACCGGAAGGCGACCAGGAACGGGATCATGTTCGTGACCATGTAGTTGAGGAGCAGGCTGCCCATGAGCGGCCAGGCGAACCGGAAGAGATGGATCGCCTCCCGCTGGCGGTAGTTCCGCATGAGGCGGATCACTGCGGGGGCCGCGAACACGGTCGACGCGCACGCGCCGACGACGTAGGCGAGGGTCAGCCCCTCGACCGTCGGGTCGTAGTACGCGCAGTAGATCAGGACCGGAAGGCGGGCGAGCGCCTCGACGAGGCTCGGGTACTGGGCCTTCAGCGAGTTGCCGAGCCCGATGTAGAGGTTCGAGTAGACCGCCGTGAACGACCAGAGGAGCGGGAGCGCGAGGAAGATCCCGAGGCTCGTCCACTCGATGTTCCCCATGACGAGTCGGTAGCCGTCGACGGAGAGCGGCGCGATCACGAACAGGACGATGCCGACGGCGGCGACCATCGCCATCCGGACGAGCAGGTAGACCGTCGTGTTGTCGACCGGCGACTTCCCGCGGGCGAGGAAGAACGTGTACGCGGTGCCGATCCTGAGGTCGCCGATCCCGTTGATCGACGTCCCGATCAACAGGAACAGCTGGACGGTCCCGAGGAGGGCGGCACCTTGGGTCGAGACGTTCCCGATGTGATGGTAGAGGAAGTAGCTCGCGACGACGCCGAGCACCTGGACCGCGAGGCTCGCCCCGAAGACCGCCCCCGAGCTCAGCGTGAGGGAGAGGGCCAGCTTCGGGACGGCGGGTTTGTTCCCCGGCGGGCTCGACGCCGCGGGACTCGGAGGATCCAAGGTCGTCCGGAAAACCGAGGCGGGGGACCCCACTTAGCCCTGCGGGTCCACGGGGGCGAACTCCCTATCTCCCTTCCCGGGACGTGGGCGGAAGCTCCTCCGCGCGACGCTCCCAGAGCTCGAGCCAGACCCCGTCGGGATCCGACAGGAAGACCAGGCGCGCGTCCCCCTCCGTGAACGGAGGGATCCGCAGGCGCGCCCCCAGCGACTCGAGACGGGCGACCGCGAGGTCGAGGTCCTCGACCCGGAAGCCGAGGTGGTCGAGCTCGTCCCCCTCGCGGTACGGCGGGTCGCCGGGATAGTAGTTCAGTTCCAGCACCGCTCCGGATTCGGGGTCCTTCAACTCCCGCCAAAGGCCGCCCGCCGACATTCGGCCCTCGGAGCTGCGGCGCAGGCCGAGCCCCTCCGTGTAGAAGCGGGTCGCGCGGTCGAGATCGCGCACCCGGATCCCGGTGTACTCGAGCACGGAGGGGTCTCGGCGCCCGCCTATTTGAGCCGCACCGTCGGCGGCGCCGGGGTTCTTACGGGGCGAGCCCCTGACGTCCCCCTCGGGGGGAGCCGCGGCGTCGTCGTCCGGTCGCAGCCGCTTCGGGGTCGTCCTGCGGAACCGCCAGTTCCTGATCTTCCTCTTCTCGTCGAGCGCCGCGACGGTCGGCTACGCGGTCTACGCGATCTCGATCGTCTGGCTGACCTACACGCTCACGGGCAGCTTCCTCGACGTCGGGGTCGTCATCGCGATCGAGTACGCCTGCTACACGCTCACCTTCCTCGTCGGACCGTTCGTCGACCGGGTGCGCAACCAGCGCACGATCTTCGTCGCGTCGTACCCGGTGCAGGCGGTGGCCGCCGCCGCGATCGCCTTCGGCGTGCTCGACCACTTCCTCTCGGTCGGGGCCCTCTTCGCGCTCGTCGCCGTGATCTCGATCCTCTGGGACATGACCTGGGCCGCGATCAACGCCGCCCCCGGAGTGCTCCTGACGCCGGACGAGCAGTTCGCGGCCGGGGGGGTGTCGGGGGCGATCGGCGGGGCCTTGACCCTGTTCGGCTACGCGGCCGGGGGTCTCCTGCTCCTCTGGGTCGGGGCGGCCGGCGGGATGCTGCTCTACGCCGCACTGCTCGGGCTGGGCGCCGTGCTCGCGCTGCCGCTCGTCATCGTGCCGCCGCGCCCGAAGGCGGCCGAGTCGTTCGGAGCGAGCTTCCGCAGCGGCTGGGAGCTCGTGCTCGGCGGGGAGGGCCGGCCGTTCCTCCAGCTCGCGACGATCGACTCGATCGAGGGGTTCCTGGCCGGAGGTGCCGCGATCCTGATCACGCTCTTTGCCACCGCCACGTACCACGGCGCGGCGTCCGGCTACGCGACCCTGTTCGTCGCGTTCGTCGTCGGGGGCGTGGTCGCGGGTCTCGTCCTCGGGGCGGCCAACCCCCGCGCCGGGGTCGGTCTTCTCATGCCGGCGGCGCTCGCCGCCTGCGGGATCGCCTACCTTGCCGCCGCCGTCCTCCCGCCGCTCCTCGCTCTCGCCGCCGCGACGTGGGCGCTCATCGGTTTCTCGTCGTCCGCGTACCTCGGCGCCAAGTACGCGTTCTTCCGCGGCTCGGTGCCGCCGGATCGGCTCGGCCGGTTCGTCTCGAACATGTACCTGTTCCCGGGGCTCGCGAGCATCGCGGGGGCGGTCGTGCTCAGCGAGATCGCGTCGGGCGGCAGTCCGCGCCTGCTCGGGGCGGTGATCGGAGCGCTTTTTCTCGTCGGGGGAGCGGTCGGACTCGCTCTCCCCCGGGTGCGTCAAATGCGGTACTGACGGACGCCGGTCCCGGGAGAGGGAGGTGGGAGCAGGGGGATTTGAACCCCCATATGCGGGTCTCTCCGCGCGCTCCAGTCAATCGTCACGGGAACGCGGTCAGCGTTCCTCCGCAGACCCATCTCACAGGACGCGGCGTCGCCGCGTCCTGACTGGAGCCCGCTGGTCTGCCAAGTTAGCCTATGCTCCCTCCGGGCGAGGCGGATGACGTGGGGGGATATCGTTTGTCGTTCGCGCGTCGCATGCCCCGGGGGCCGCCAAAGCCTGAAGGTCGCGGCCCGGTTAGCGGCCGCCCCGTGCGCGACGGAGCGTCGACCCGCATCGTGGCGACCGGCGTCTCGGTCGACCTGTGGTACACGCTGCTCTGGTTCCGCCCGGACGATCGCGCCCGCTGGCGCGCCGAGCGGGCTCGCGTCATCGCGGAGGCACTCGGCGCGGCTCGGGGCCGGACGACCTCCGTGCGCACGGTCGAACGCCTTGTGCGCGCCGAAGTGCGGCAACTCCTCGCGGAGCGCTCGAAGCTCTCCCGGCTCGATCCGGCCGAGCTGCTTCGCCGGCTCGCTCGACGGGCCGGCGCCCCGTCGCCCGAGGCCACGGCGGCGCACGCGGAGGCGCTGTCCGAGGCCGGACTTCGGGAACGACCCCCGCGCGTGAACCCCGACGCGCGTCGATTCCTCGCCGGTCTTCGCCGACGCGGCATCCCGGTCATCGTGCTCACTAACTCCGCGCGGCGATCCTCGACGTGGGACGCCTTCCTCCGCCACGAGGGCCTGTCGCCGTCGGCCGGCGTGCTCACGTCGAGCGAGCTCGGCATCGGCAAGCCCGACCCTCGCGCGTTCCGTGCGGCGGCACGCCGGCTCGGCATCGCCCCGGGCCGTCTCGCGCATATCGGCGATTGCTGGCATGCCGACGTGGAAGGCGCTCGGCGAGCCGGCGCGCTCCCCGTGTGGTACCGGGGGCTCTTCGCCCGGTACCCCGACGCGGGCCAGGCCGAGTTCGAGCGGACGGCCGACGACCGCGACCGTTCGGTCGTTCGGGTCGCGAAGTTCCCCGCGGTGCGACGTCCGGGCGGCGGATCCGAATGATCGAGCGCCTCGTGCTGTTCGGGATCGTGGCGGGTTCGCTCGTCGTGGCGTTCGCGATCGACCGCGGCTGGGGCGACCCGCCCGAAGGCTCGGTCGCCGAGCGATGGTACCCCCCGGTGATCGTCGGCCGCGCCGCCGGGTTCCTCGAGTCGCGCGTCGCGCGCGGCGACCCGGGGCACGAGCGGCGGTGGGGGGCGCTCGGTTTCGTGCTCCTGGTCGGTGGCGCCGCCGTCGTCGCCGCCGCCCTGACCTGCCTGATCGGAGGGACGCTTCCGGGCCTCGCCGCCGGGCCGAGCGTGGGGGCCGCGGTCGTCGGGCTGCTGGCCCTCGGCCTCGCGGTCGTCTGGTTGAAATCGACGTTCGCGGTCCGTACGCTCGAGTGGTTCTGCTCGCGTCCGCTCGGACAGCCGCTCCCCGAGATGCGGCGGGAGGTCAGCGTCGTGGTCAACCGCCCGACCGCCGACCTGTCCGAGGAACTGCTCTACTCCGCCCTCATCGAATCGGCGGTGGAGAACACGACGGACAGCATCGTCTCCCCGCTGCTCGCCTACGCGCTCCTCGGGCTCCCCGGGGCGGTGGGGTACCGGGCGATCAACACGCTCGACGCGCTCTGGGGGCATCGGGAACCGCGATGGCGGTACTTCGGGGAGGTCACGGCTCGGGTCGACTCGGCGGTCAACTGGCTGCCCGACCGGCTCGCGAGCTCCCTCCTCCGGCTGGCTTCGGGACGCGCCTACGCGCCGCCATCGATCGATCGGATCGATCCGTCGGCGAAGGTCCCCGCGACGATCCGCACCGCGGCGGGCCTCCTTCGCGTGCGGCTCGAACGCCGCGGCTCCTATGTGATCGGGAACGCCTGGCCCGTTCCCGCGCCCGACGACGTTCGACGTACGGTCGGCTGGGTGCAACGCGCGAGCGGGCTCATGCTGCTGATCAGCCTCGGGATCATCGCCGGACTTGTCGATGTGGGTTGGACGTACTTCCTCCACTGAAGGACCCCGCCGGCCGACGCGCCCGCCCCGGCCGGCGGTGGCGACCCGCAGCGTCCCCGACGTGGCGCACGGTGGGCGAGCGCCGCCCGAAGCGGGACGACGACCGGAGCGGGGAGTCGATCTTTCGCTGTCGGTCAATCCGTACGGGCCACCGCCGTTCCTCAGCGGGGCGTTGCGGCGCGCCGCGGCCGAGGCCGACCGGTATCCGGATCGGCGCCAGTCGTTCCTCGCCGCGCGGCTCGCGCGCCGGCTCGGGGTCGGGCGCGAGGAGCTCGTGCTCGCCGGCAGCGCCTCGGAGCTTCTCCGTGGGGCGATCGTCGGCTTCGGTGCCGGACGCTCGGTCGTGCTGCCCGAGTTCACGTACGGCGAGTACGCTCGCGCCGCGCGCTCGGTCGGGGCCCGGATCCGGAAGGTGCCGATGCCGGACCTTCGCCTCAACCCCCGGCGGTTCGCGGGAGCGATCCCCCGCCGCGGCGTCGCGGTGCTCGCGAACCCCGGAACTCCGGACGGTCGGTACCTGACGCCCGACGCGCTCGATGAGGTGGCCGGCGCTGCCGAGGAACGCCGGGCGCTCTTGGTCGTCGACGAGAGCTATCTGCCGTTCGTGCGCGGCGCGCGGTCGTACACCGGGCGCCACGACTCGGCCCTCGTGGTCTTCTCCTGGTCGAAGGTGCTCGGGACCCCCGGGCTTCCGCTCGGGCACGCGGTGGGATCGCCGTCGGTGGTGGCCGCGCTCCGCGCCCAGCTCCTCCCGTGGTCGGTCCACGCCGCCGCCCGACAGATCGGCCTCGCGGCGCTGAGCCATGACCGATGGGTGGCGACGACCCTGGAGCAGGTTCGCCGCACGGCGGATCGGGTGCGCGCTCGGCTCGGTTCGGCGTCCGACGCTCACTACTTCGCGGTCGACGTCGGTCGCGCCGCACCCGCGACCGCCGCGCTGGGTCGGCAGGGATTCTGGGTGCGCGACCTCACTTCGATCGGGCTGCCTCGTCACATCCGTTTCGCGGTGCGGCGCCCTCGGGAGACCGAACGGTTCCTCCGGGAGCTCGAACGGCTCGGGCGGCGGGGCGCGCGGTCGCGGCACTAACTCACGACGTACGAATCCGCCGGGCGACCTGGGCCTCCTCGAACGTCGCCATCTCGTCGAGCAGGCGGGTCGCGGCCTCGCACAGGACCAGCTGCAGCGCCGCTCCCGTCCCCTCGCCGAGCCGCAGACCGAGGTCGAGATACGGCTCGAGTCCGAGCCGCTCCAAGGCGAGCCGATGGCCCGGTTCGGCGGAACGATGGGAGGCGACCAGGTACTCCACGAGCCGCGGCTGCACCGCCGCCGCCCAGAGCGCGGCCACGGTCGCGATGAATCCGTCGATCACGACCGGCACGCGACGCTGGGCCGCGGCGAGCGCCGCGCCGGCCATGGCCGCGATCTCGAACCCGCCGACCCCGGCGAGCACCGACCATGGATCGGAGGCGTCGAGCCCCCGAGCGCGCAGCGCCGCGTCGATCACCGCGGCCTTGCGGGCGACGCCGCGCGCGTCGAGCCCCGTGCCGGGCCCGACGACCTCCGCCGCGGGTCGGCCGGTCAGGGAGGCGAGGATCGCGCTCGCCGCCGCGGTGTTGCCGATCCCCATGTCGCCGGTCGCGAGGAGGTCGGTGCCCGCGTCGATCGTCGCCCGGGCGACCTCGGCCCCGACCGCGACCGCTCGACGCGCTTCCGCCCGGGTCATCGCCGACTCGCTCGAGAAGTCCCGCGTCCCTCGCGCGACGCGCCGGACCCAGAACCGCTCCGATTCGGAGCGCGGCTCGGCGTCGACCCCGACATCGACGAAGACGGTCTCGGCCCCGACCACCCGGGCGAGCGTGTTGATCGCGGAGCCGCCCGCGAGGAAGTTGTCGAGCATCGCCGCCGTGACGCTGGAAGGGTACGCGGAGACGCCCTGACGAGCCACGCCGTGGTCGGCGACGAAGACGGCGATCGTCTTCCGGCGAAAACGCGGACGGGCCTCGCCGCGCATCGCCGCGAGACGCTCGGCGAGCTCTTCCAGCCGGCCGAGGCTCCCTTCCGGCTTGGTCAGGGTCGACCAGCGGCGACGGGCTCCCTCCCGCGCCCCGGCATCGAGCGGGGGAATCTCGAGCTCGGTGACGTCCCGGTCGGGGGCCACGCCCCTCCGGGGAACTCCCCCACATCACCGTTTCGGCCGGTCGTGGCCGGGACCGAAATCCGTCCGCCCGGTCCTTATCCCAGGCCGGCGTTGCCCCCGCCCGTGAGCCTGCGCGGCGCCCTCACGTTCCTCTCGCGGATCCCGACCGGGGCGGGCGACGACGCCGGCGTCGCCGGAGCGCTCGTCTGGTTCCCGGTCGCGGGTCTCCTGGTCGGCGCCGTACTCGGCCTCGGGGCGGCGATCGAGCTCCGATTCCTTCCCGCGCTCGTGGGGGCGTTCGTCTTCCTCCCCACGTACTTTCTCGTGAAGGGAATCCTGCACACGGACGGGCTCGCCGACACGTTCGACGCCCTCGGCGCCCACGGCTCCGCGAAGGAGCGCGACGCGATCCTACGCGACCCGCACGTCGGGGTCGCGGGAGCGATCGCGGTCGCGATCTTCGTCCTCGGCCTCTTCGCCCTGGTCGCGGCGTTGCCCGAGGGTCCGGGCCGACTCGGATTCGCCGGCCAGTTCTTCGCTCCGCTCGCGGAGCTGCCGCTCGTGGTACCGATCCTCGCCGAGACGGCCGCGTCGACCGGGATCGTCGCCGCGTTCGCTCTCGCCCCGCTCTCCCCGCAATCCCGGCTCGCCCGTTCGATGGCCCCCGGCGCGACCCCGGGCCGATTGGCCGGAGCCGTCGCCACCGGGGTCGTGCTTCTCGTCGTCCTGGGCGGCTGGCTGGGTGTCCTGGCCGCCGTCGGAGCCGCCGCCGTGGCCGGCTTCGTCGCGTGGGCGGCGCGCCGAAGGTTCGCGGGCTTGAGCGGCGACTTGCTCGGTTCGGGTCACGACATCACGTTCCTGCTCGTCCTCGCGCTGGCATCGGGTGTTGCGTGGCTCCGATGAGTTCGGTCGGTCTTCGGGGCCCGGGCCGATGATC
>JASHVA010000116.1 GCA_030039715.1 Thermoplasmata archaeon
GCGGCTTCGTGAGCTCGAGCTACAAGCTCGGCCTCTCCCCGACCGAGTACTTCTTCCACTCGATGGGCGGCCGGGAGTCGCTGGTCGACACCGCCGTCCGGACGAGCCGCTCGGGGTACATGCAGCGCCGCCTGATCAACGCCCTCGAGGACCTCAAGGTCGCCGAGGACCGCACCGTACGGAACACCGCCGGCACCGTCATCGAGTTCGAGTACGGCGAGGACGGCATCGACCCGACCCGCTCCTACCAGGGCTCCGCGGTCTCGCTGGACGAGGTCGTGAGCCAGGTGCTCGGCCGCCGCGTCCGCTCCTCCGACGAGCGCAAGCCCGACTCGCCCGAGGGAACGCCCCCGGTCACCGAGGAGGAGATGGACCTCCAGGCCGAGGCGCAGCTCGAGGAAGAGGAGTCCGAGGAAGAGACCGAGGAGTTCGGCACGCCCGAGGAAGGCCCCGAGTTCGGAGGCGAGTAGCGATGCCCGACGCGAAGAAGCCGGCGCCGCCGCGCGAGCCCGCGACCCAGCGGATCCAGGAGATCGCGAAGAAGGAGGGGGTCGAGCTCCCCCCGCTCGTCGCCGAGGCGCTCAAGGCGAAGCTCCAGCACCTCAAGCTCGCCCCAGGCGACGCGACGCGCATCGTGCGCGAGGTCGTCCGACGGTTCCGCCGCGCGGAGGTCGATGCCCACGAGTCGGTCGGCATCATCGCGGCGCAGTCGATCGGCGAACCCGGGACGCAGATGACGCTGCGGACGTTCCACTACGCGGGCGTCGCCGAGATGAACGTGACGCTCGGGCTCCCCCGCCTGATCGAGCTCGTGGACGCGCGGCGGGTCCCCTCGACCCCGATGATGACCGTCCACGTCGAGAAGAAGTTCCGCGCCGACCGCGAGGCGGTCCAGAAGATCGCGCTCCAAATCGAGATCACGACCGTCCCCGACGTCGCCGCGATCGGCACCGTCGTGGAGGACCTGAAGGTCGTGATCTCCCCGATCGCGGCGCGTCTGGAAGAGCGCGGCGTCAAGCGCGCGGAGCTCGAGTCGGCGCTCGCCGAGAACCTCGACGCGCGGCTCTTCGAGCTGAAGCCGGGCTCGGGCAGCGGCGAGACCCGCTCCATCGAGATCCACTTGAAGGAGTCGGCGCCGGGCGCGACGAAGTCGCGGAAGGAGGAGCTCGTCGAGGAGATGCCGTTCAAGAAGCTCCTGATCGCGAGCGAGGAGGCGAAGGCGGTCCGCATCCAGGGCGTCACGGGGATCCGCCGCGCCCTCATCCGCAAGGAGAAGGACGAGTTCGTGGTCTACACGGAGGGCTCGAACCTCGAGGGGGTCCTCGACATCGAGGGCGTCGACCCGGTCCGGACGACCACGAACTCCGTCTTCGAGATCTACCGCGTCTACGGGGTCGAGGCGGCGCGCGCCGCCCTGATCCACGAGGCGAACCGGACGCTCGCCGAGCAGGGCCTCGGCGTCGACATCCGGCACCTGATGCTGGTCGCCGACGTGATGACGAACGAGGGCGATATCCGCGCGATCGGACGCCACGGGATCTCGGGCAAGAAGACGAGCGTCCTCGCCCGGGCGGCGTTCGAGATCACCGCGGCCCACCTGCTCCGGGCCGCGATCACCGGCGAGGTCGACGAGCTCAAGGGCGTCGCCGAGAACATCATCGTCGGCCAGCCGATCACGCTCGGGACGGGGGCCGTCAACCTCGTCTACAAGCCGCTCAACGCGCCGGCCCCGCCGGCCCCGCCGGCCGCGAAGCCGGTGCCGCCGCCGGAGCCGGTGGCGGAGGCGTAGGGATGGACCTCGCCCACGCGCTCAAGGTCGCGCTCGAGACCGGCACCGTGCGGATCGGCCTCACCGAGACGCTCGACGCCGCGAAGTCGAAGAAGGCGCGGCTCCTGATCGTCGCGAAGAGCTGCCCGGACGCGACGCTCCGCAAGGAGCGGGCGATCGGCAAGATCCCGGTCTACCACTACGACGGAACGGCGGTCGACCTCGGGCAGGCGTGCGGCCGGCCGTTCCCGATCAGCGCGATGGCGATCCTCGACCCCGGCTCGAGCGCGATCCTGACCCTCGAGACGTAGGACGCCGGCGTCGCGGATCCACGGCGGCGGATGCCCGAGATCACCCTCGACACCGAGACCCTCGGCTACATCCAGCTCTTCGAGGAGCGGACGGGGGCGCGCGTCAAGGACTGCCTCGCGGCGGAGGACAAGCTCGTCTTCCTCGTCTACCCCGGCGAGGTCCACAAGGCGGTCGGACCGGGCGGCGTGCTCGTCGACCGCTTGAAGGGGATGCTGAAGAAGGAGATCCAGGTCGTCGAGTGGTCGGACGACCCCGAGACGCTGGTGAAGAACATCTTCTACTGGTACTCGCCGAAGAAGGTCGACTTCGCATCGAAGGGGAAGGGGCGGCACGCGACCGTGACGGTCGACCCGGCGTGGAAGGCGCGGGCGATCGGGAAGGCCGGGAAGAACCTCAAGGTCGCGCGGGCGATCCTCCTGCGGCACACGGACATCGTCAGCGTCAGCGTCGCGTAGGACGGCATCCGGTGGGCGAGCCTCGGGCTCCGGGCCTAGAGCACTCCACCGGCGACGGCCACTTCACCGGGCGCCTGCACCGTGTAGATTAGGTCCTCACCCACCACGGCTCTCACCGTAAAACACGGCACGGGGTTGCTCCACGGCCAGGAGGCTCCGAACGTGTAG
>JASHVA010000117.1 GCA_030039715.1 Thermoplasmata archaeon
ACGCGGAACCTCGAGGGCTACTATGGGCCCGAGAACATGCGGAACGTGACGTTCGACCTCGAGGGTCAGGAGGGCGACATCTGGACCGGCCTCGGGACGGTCGAAGTCCGGGACTACCTCATCTTCGGCGAACGCAACCCGAATCTATCGGGCACATCAACCCGAAACGGGGAGCTTCCCGCGTTCACTCGAGTCCAGTTCCGGTGTCACATCGACGTACGGTCCGGCGCGACGAACTTCCACACGCGGCGCATGGACGAAACCGCGGCCCATGACCACGGGCTCGTCACGGATCCGTCCGAGGTCGTGCTGGAAGGGCCCGCTCCTCCCCGATCCGGACGTCGCCGGACGCCGGGCGGGTCCACGCGGGGGGAGTAGTCGCGCGGGATTCAACCCCGGACGCCGACCCCGACGTTCTGAAGCAGATGCCGAAACTGCGCTCGAGAGATCCACGGCACTCGAAGGTACTTCCGCAGGTAGGCGTTCGGGACCCCGAGCCGTCGGGCCTCGGCGACCGAGAACGAATACGCCTCCACCTCGGTCGGTCGGTCGGCGTAGGGAAGTCGCGCGGGCCACAGCTCCCGGCCCTGGTGCCGCTGGAGGATGTGGAGGAACTCGTGGATCAGGTCCAGATACACGTCGAGCGGGGGACCGTTCCGGAGGTACTCCCGCGACACGACGATCGCGTCGTCGGGGGTCTCGACCATCCGAAACCCGGCGCGGCGAACCTCGCGCGGGGTCCGCCGCGGCGCCACGTACATCCAGCCCGGTCCATCGTTCAGGTAGACCGTCGTCGCTCGGGCGATCCGGAGAGTTCGGCCATCCTCGCCGGCATATTTCCGGAAGGGGACCGTCCGCTCGAACCCCCGGAAGAGCTCCAATAGCGGGTAACGCCCGGCGGGCTGCGCACGATCCGGACGGAACACGGTCGGGGCTCGATAGACCGGGACCCCCGATCGGGGAACGGCGGTCGGCAGGGAGATGCGGCGTCTCGTCCGAGGGGCCATGGGTCCGGGCGTGCCTCGAAGCCGCCCAGCAGTCGGTCAGCGCGCGGGGCAGATGAGCTCTCGGCCGACCCCACCGCGTACGGAACGGCTCACCTTGGGCTACCGCGCCAGTCGAGGCGCAGCACCGGTCCTCGCTCCGCCCGGCCGAGGCGGATGCACACAACGTCCTTAGGACACCACCCTCTCCGTGCCGGGACATGAGCCCGTCCCAACTCGGTCCGGACCCCGCGATGCCGGCCCGGCACCGGGCTCCGCGCCGAGCGCTCTGGGGGGCGCTGCTGTGGATCGCCGGGTCGGTCCAATTCGTACTCGCGATGATCGTGGTTCAGCTCGCGTGGACAACGCCCTACGACATCTGGACCAACGCCGTCAGCGACCTCGGGGCGGTGACGTGCGCCGAGAACGCGATGGGGACCTCGTACGTCTGCTCCCCGCTGCATGTGGTCTTCAACGTCTCGATCATCCTCTTCGGTCTCTGCATCGCGGTCGGGGCGCTGGCGGTCCGTCCCTCCCTCCCTTCGGGGCGGATCGGAACGGCGGGCGTAGCTGTCCTGATCGTCGCCGGGATCGGCGCCGCGCTCGTCGGCATATTCCCGGAGGACGTCCAGGGAGTGGGCCACGCGCTCGGAGCGTTGCTCGCGTTCGTCGGGGCAAGCGTCGCCCTGATCCTCCTTGGAGTGGCGATGAGCGGCGAGCCCCGCTGGGCTCGCTTTCGGCTCCTCTCCCTCGGCTGCGGCATCGTCTCGGGCGGGACGATCGTCGTCTCCTCCGTCGTCCCGATGATCGGGCCGCTCGGCTTCGGCGGGTACGAACGACTGATCGTCGCCCCGGCGCTGCTCTGGCTTCTGGTGGTGGGAACTGTTCTGGCCCGGGCGGGCTAGACGGGTCGCGGGGGATCCCGGGCGCCCGCCACGATCGCGCCCCCACCCGAGCGGAGCGGGGCGTCCTCGATCCTCTTCGCCTTGCGCGATGCGAGTAAGCACTGCACTCCCATCACGACGAAGAGGATCGAGGCCAATCCTCCGTAGCCGAGCCCCAGCAGGAGCGCTACGACCACGAGCGCGATCGCCGCGGCGAACAGGATCGCCGAGCTGATCGCCCACTGGGCGCTCTGCTTCACGTTGGACGAATCGCTCTGCGGACGTATAGACTGTTCGAGTGCGCCGAGGGTTTAGGGGGGGTCCGCTTTCCCGGACCCGTGCAGGTCCGGGGCGTCTGCTACGACGTGGGACGCGAGATGCTCGGCCAGAACTGGCGGCCGGACTACGACCCCTCGGCCGTCCGACGGGATTTGGAGATCATTCGCTCCGACCTCCACTGCAATGCCGTCCGCCTCCAGGGACGAGACCCGGAGCGCCTCGCCGAGGCCTCGAAGACCGCCCTCGGGCTGGGTCTCGGTGTGTGGTTCTCGCCGGAATTGTGGGACCATTCGGAGGAAGAGACGCTCGAGTACCTCGCGAAAGGGGCGGACATCGCCCAAGAGTTGTGGGAGGGGGCGCCCGAAAAAGTGGTCCTGAGCGTGGGCAGCGAACTGAGCCTGTTCGGCTACGGGTTCGTTCCGGGGGAGAACGTCCTCGAGCGACTGGGCTATCCGAAGCTCCGCGACGTCGTTCTGTCCCCCACCCACCAGGCACGGTTCCGTGCGTTCGTGGGCCGCCTCGCCGAGACGGCCCGTCAGCGGTTCCGCGGCAAGATCACCTACGCCTCGATACCGTTCGAGCAGGTCGACTGGAGGCCGCTCGACTACGTCGGGGTCGACCTCTACCGGGGCGACCCGATGTTCGACCGGTACCCCGAGCTGCTGCGACGGTACACTTCCCTCGACAAACCCTTCGTGAACATGGAGTTCGGCTGCTGCACCTTCCGCGGCGCGGAGCGGCTCGGCGGGCGTGGGTGGGAGATCGTCGACTGGAGCACGTGGCCGCCCCGCCTTCGGGGGGAGCATCTCTACGACCAGGCCGCTCAGGCGAAAGAAGTGGCCACGTTGCTCCGACTCAACGACGAGGCGGGAGCCTACGGTACGTTCGTGTTCACCTTCATCGAGCCCGGTGCCGGTTTACCTCCCGGCAGCGACCGGCGAGCACTTCCGAAGCTCGGATTCGACCCCGACCTTCCCCGGTACGCGCTCGTGAAGAGCTTCTACCCGGAGGACCGGCACGGGACGAGGTACCCGGGGGTCGCGTGGGAGCCGAAGGAATCGTTCGACGCGGTCGCGCAGTTCTACGGGATCCGGTGACGCCCCGCCCGGGGCGTTCCAGATCCGTGGAGTGGCCCGGCGGCGACGGACGGGGCAGCTACTTTCCGAGAAGGTGGACGAGCCCGTCGGCGAGCGACCCGCTCCAGCAGGCGTAGTCGTGTCCGCCCACGAATTCGGCGTACTTCACTGCGTAGCCTTTCGCCACGAGCACGTCCCGCAGATGGCGGACGCCCGCGAGGAGGGACGCCTGAAAGCCGGGGAAGACCACCGTCTCGAACGTTCCCGCATCGAGGTAGAACTTGATCGGTTTCCGGGGAGCGGCGGCGAACTCCGCCATCAGTTCGGGGCCCGAGCGCATCTCCCCCGCGGGCGACCAAGAGAATGCGCCGGATTGCGCGAGCACGTTCCCGAAGAGTTCCGGACTTTGATACGCCGCGTACGCCGCGGCGAGCCCTCCCAGGCTGGACCCGAAGATGACCGTCTGGTGGGGCCGAAGACTCAGGTGGTGCCGTTGCCGCAGCCACGGAACGAGCTCGTCGACCAAGAATCGTCCGAACGCCGGATTGTGGAGGAGATCGTGCTCGCGCATCCCCGCTCCGCTGTCGACCAGCACCACGACGGACGGACCGATCCGGCGGGTGCCGACGAGGTACTCTACGATCCTCGGAGTCGGGATGATGCTCTGGTAGGCCACCCCATCGAGACCGAGCAGGAGGTTGTACTGCACCGAGTGCGGCGTGAAATCCGGCGGGGTGAACACCCACACTCGGCGGGCGCCCCCGAGATGCTCGCTCCGAACGCGCTCGGTCTCCTCCTTCCAGCGCGACGGCTCTCCCATCGAGACCCACGGGTAACTCGGCGCCCCGGGTAGTGCGACCTGCGAGACGTCGACCGAGACGTCCTTCGGGTCGTCGGGATCCTTGAACATGGTGAGCCGGGAAGGATTGTTCGGGTCGGCGACCATCGATTGGAAGTAACCGACCCAGTCGCCGCCTTTCGCGGGGTCGGGCATCGGCCTCGGGGAGAATGCGTAACACGCCCGCGCCGCGCGCGGGAGGACGAACGAACGGTACCATACCCCCGTGCGGCCGAGAGGCTGGAGGCGGGACTCGCCCCGGAGGATGTTGGCGATCGGCGTGTAGATCGTGGGAGCGGTCAAACGTCGACCCGGTCTCCACACGAACGTGACGCGCAGTTGGTCGGAATCCCCAGGGATTTCCTCGACGAGCGGGAAGCCGCCCGAGGCAAGCGACAGCCAGTCGGCGCTCCTTCGTTCGAGCGGCTTGCCACCCGTCCGGCGTAGAAACTCCGTAAGGCGAGGACTCTCGAGGCCCGTCGAGGTCATGGCGGTCCCTCCGGCCGACCGAACCGTCCGAGGAATATAGGCCGATTCAACGAATCGCCTTCGCGACGAGTGCACGCTTAAGCGGCCGGAGGCTTCGGCGGGGCGTGGCTCCGGGACGCCGCCTCGCCGCGGTGATGTTCACGGATACCGTGGGGTTCACGGAGTCCACCCAGGCGGACGAAGGTCGAACGCTCGAGTTGCTCCGGCAGCAGGCCGAACTGATCCGGCCGGTGCTCGCCCTCCACCAGGGCCGGGAGATCAAGTCCACCGGGGACGGGTTTCTCGTGGAGTTCGATAGCTCCCTGAAGGCGGTGCAGTGCGCCGTCAACGTGCAACGCCGGATCTACGAGCGGAATTCCGAGGGCGGCCAGACCCCCATCCGCGTCCGTATCGGGGTCCATCTGGGGGACGTGGTCCAGAGCGGCACGGACATTCTCGGGGACGCGGTGAACATCGCCGCCCGGATCGAACCCCTCGCCGAGCCGGGCGGAGTGTGCGTGTCCGGTGCGGTCTACGATCAGGTCCGGACCAAGATCGCCGACAGCTTCGAGAAGCTGCCTCCCAAGGCGTTGAAAGGGGTGGGGGTTCCGATCGACGTCTATCGGGTCGTCTTCCCCTGGCTGGGCAACGGCGGCGCCCGGACGCCGGACGACGCTCGGTCCGCGGACCGGCACCGGATCGCGGTCCTACCGTTCGCCAACATCAGCCCGGACTCGGCCGACGAGTATTTCGCCGACGGACTGACCGAGGAGCTGATCGCGAACCTCTCCCTCGTACCGGGGCTGAAGGTCATCGCGCGCACGTCGGTCGTCGGGTACCGCAAAACGGAGAAGTCGGTCGCCACGATCGGAAAGGAGCTCGGGGTCGGCACGATCGTGGAAGGGAGCGTTCGGCGGGCGGCGAACCGGATCCGGGTCACCGTCCAAGTCATCGACGTGGCCTCGGAGGAACACATCTGGACCTCCAAGTACGACGACGACCTCAGCGACATCTTCGCGGTACAGGGGGACATCGCTTCGAAGGTCGCGACCGCTCTGCCCGGGGGTCTCCATCGGGACGAGGGCCCCGCGCCGCGTCTCGGGGGACCAGCCGAGACGCAGGCCTACCTGCAGTACCTGCAAGGCCAGGCGTTGATGTGGAAGACGGACGAAGACTCGCTCCGGCGCTCGCTCGGCTTCTTCAAGAGCGCGCTCCAGTCCGACCCGACCTTTGCCCGCGCCTACGCCGGAATGTCGGCCTGCTACATCGGCCTGGCCTCGGAGGGATTCATGCTCTGGGTGGATGCGTGCAACCTCGGCCGGACGGCCGCCGAGAAGGCGATCGCCATGGACCCGGACCTCGCGGAAGGACACGGTTGCCGGGCCGAGATCGCGTTCCTCGCCGACGAGCCCGCGGACGTGCTCGATCGCGAGGTCCGACGGGCCTTGGAGCTGAACCCGAACCTCGCCCAGGCCCACACCATCCTGGCGGCGCTCGCGGGATCGCTCGGCATCGCCGAGGCTTACGTGGCCGAGAACGAGGAAGCATACCGCCTGGACCCCCTCTCGCCGATCACCATCCGAACGCTCGGGAACTCCTACTTCTTCTCGGGACGATTCGAGGAGGCGATCGCCCATTGGAAGAAGACCATGGACCTGGCTCCGCTCGACTCCTACCGGGGGCTCGCCGAGTACTCGATGCTCAAGCGGGACTTCGAGCAAGCCGAACTCATGGTGAAGGAGCTGGAGCGCCTGGCTCCGTCCGGCGATTACGCGCTGCTGTGCCGGGGCTATCTGTCGGCGCTCCGGGGAGACCGGGCCGCCGCGCTGAGGATCATCGAACGACTCCAGGAGACCTCCCGCGAGGGATACGCCCGGACGTCTTCGGTCGGCTTCATTTACTTCGCCCTCGGCGACCTCGACCGTTTCTTCGACGTGATGTTCGCCACCGCCAAAGCGCACACGATGCAGGCCGCCCGTATCCGCATGTCCCCGCTTCTCTCGGGCGCGCGGAGGGACTCTCGATTCGTCGCGCTCATGTCCACGTACGGCCGTCCCGTGCAGGCGCCCAAGTAGGTCGGGGGCTCGGGGCCGGGAGCACGATGCCGCTTCACTACGTGGGGATTCGCGTGACCGACCTGCGTCGCTCGCTCGCGTTCTACCGACGTGCTCTCGGGCTCCGCGTAGCGATCCGAGGGGATTTCCGGAAGATGGGCCGGGGAATCTGGGTGGGGCTGAAGGATCCGAAGAGCGGCGTCATGCTCGAGCTCAACTGGTATCCCAAGGGTTCGGAATTCGCGACCCGGTTCGTCCCGGGCGAGAGTCTCGATCACATCGGAGTGCTCCTCGGAGCGGTCGGGCCGAAGAAGCTCGCGACGGAGTACGACCGCCTGATCCGCGCCGGGGCCCGCCCGACGGGGATCACTCCCGTGACCACGCACGGCTGGGCCGCCTACGTAACCGACCCGGACGGGAACTGGATCGAGCTTTTCCGGAAGCCCACCCGCGCCGAGTTGCGGAAGGAGCGCCGACCGCGGCGCCGACATGCGCCATCGTCCCGGACCTAGCCCGAAAGGGTCGGCTGCATTGGAGGTTGCACCCGCTCCCGACGGTGCGGTCGCTCGGTCGGCTCGAGATATCGTCCGAGGACGAACTTAGATATCGGGGCGCGCATCCCCGGTCGGCCCGAGCGGCCGGGAGGTTCACGGGAAGATGCCAGCAGATGTGCTCGTCAGTTCACCGTGGACCGACCGAGCCCGCTGGTCCCGGCCTTCTGACGACCGCTTCTCCTCTTCTCCGAGCCTTCCGGCCTGGGCCAGGAACCAGGCATGCCCAACGACGGGTATCTCGACGACAGCGTACACTGGAAGGTGCGCAACGGGTTGGTCGACTTCGCCGAGCCAACGCACAGCGAGGTAGCGGACGCCATCCTCGATTGCGGGCTGGCGACGGAAGTCGGTCAGAAGCTCGGATCCGGCAAAGAAGCCGATGTCTATCTTTGCCGGGACGGGAAAATGCTGCGCGTCGTCAAGGTCTACCGTCAGTATCGAACGGCGCACAAGGGCGACCGGCGGATCAAGCTCGAGTCGATGGGTCAGCGAGCGTTGAGGGAATTCGACTTGCTGAGCTACGCCTGGCAGGGAGGGGCCCGTGTTCCCGAGCCGGGCCGACGCAACGAGAACATGTTCTCGATGCAGTACCTCGGCAACGCGACCACGGTCGCGCCGATGCTCCAGGACGCGGTCCTCGACCACCCCGAAGCCTTTCTGCAGCAGACCGTCGCGGGCGTGGAATCTCTCGCCGAGGCCGGCATCGTTCACTCCGACCTCAGCCCCTTCAACATCCTCGTGCACGAGGGCCTTCCCTGGTTCATCGATCTCGCCGCCGGGATTCGCGTGGACCGACTCGGTAGTCCTCCCTGGGTCCGACTCAACGAGGCGATCCGCGCGCTCGAGCACGGGAGCGCGACCCTGGCCCGTTACTTCCGAAAGTACGCGCTGACCCTGGACACGGAGGAGATGATCCATCGCGTCCGGGCCAAGGTCGACCTCTACAGGCTAGAGTGAGCGGCCAAGCCCTGCTCGAGGTCCCGTCCGGATCGGGGCGCCGCAATGCCCCGTCGAATGTCGCGCCCGTGCGACGGCCCACGCCTTCGCGAGGGGGGTCCGGCCGTGCAGGATTGACTTACTTTCGCCGATAGCCATAAGTAATATCCTTCCCAAATCCTACGACCGACTCCCATGACGAAGCGACAGGTCCGGTACGCCCACTGTTACCGCTGCATCTACACGTGGCGCACGCGGAACCGCGTACCCCGTCTGTGCCCTCGCTGCAAGTCCGGCTACTGGAACGCTCCAAAGATCGAGCCGCTGAAACTGGGTCACGGCCTCGGGATGGATGAAATCCTTCTGCCGGTGCGCGGAAGGATCCTCGAGTTGGGTCGCAAATACGGAGCCGAGGACCTCCGCGTCTTCGGATCGGTGCGTCGCCGGGA
>JASHVA010000118.1 GCA_030039715.1 Thermoplasmata archaeon
CTGGGGCGGGTCGGTCGCATTCTCGTACGCTCCTTGCCCTTCGACCACATACGTGAGCACTTCGACCCCGGAGTGCCGATGCGCGGGGAAGCGGCGTCGCGGGGTGGCGATCGTCTCGGCCACCAGGACATAGGGAGGCCACTTCGGCTGAGTGGCGTTTGGAAGGATCGCCCGCGTCGTGACATCCGTCGCCGAGATCTCCCCGGCGACCACGCGGATCGACATCGACTTCGTGCCTCCCGTACCGGGCGCGGCTCACGGCGCCCGGGAGAATTAAGGTTGGGTTCGCGCCGTTTTCCTCAAGGGACCTTTATCCCGTGCCCGTCGTTCGCCCACCGTGGCCACCGAACGTCGCCTCGCGGCGATCATGTTCACCGACCTCGCCGACTACTCCGGCGCCGCCCAGCGGGACGAACGGAGGGCCCTCGCCCTCCTGCGCGACCAGGAAGAGCTCGTCCGACCGATCTTCGCCCAGCATCGGGGCCGGGAGGTGAAGTCGACGGGGGATGGCTTTCTCGTCGAGTTCGATAGCGCCTTGCATGCCGTCGAGTGCGGACAGGCGATCGCCCGGGCCGTTTCGGACCGGAACGACCAGCGGACCGAGGCGCCGCTCCGCGTTCGGATCGGAATCCACCTGGGCGACGTGGAGGAGCGAGACGGAGACATCTTCGGGGACGCCGTCAACATCGCCTCCCGAGTCGAATCGGCGGGAGAGCCCGGGTACGTCTACATCTCGGGGCCGGTCTACGAGCAAGTCCGGAACAAGGTTCCGTTCGGATTCGAGCACCTCCCGCCCGCGCAGCTGAAGCACATCGAGCAACCGATCGAACTGTATCGGACCCGGCCGTCGGAGGCGCCGCGGGCGAGCGACCGGTCCGTGCGGGACCGACACCGCATCGCGGTCCTTCCGCTGACGAACATTAGCCCCGATGCGAAGGACGAGTACATTGCGGACGGGCTCACCGAGGAGCTCATCGGTTCCCTCTCGCGCCTTCGGGAGCTGCGCGTGGTCGCGCGCACTTCGGTCGCGCAGTACAAAGCCACGCCCAAGTCCGTGGAGCAGATCGGCCGGGAGCTCGGCGTGGGCTCTGTGCTGGAGGGCAGCGTTCGAAAGGCCGGCAGCCGGCTCCGGATCCGCCTTCAGCTCGTGGACTCCGGCTCCCAGGAGCCGCTGTGGGCCGGCACGTTCGACCGAGACCTCACGGACGTCTTTGCCCTCGAAACCGAGATCGCCGACCGGACCGCCGACGCGCTGCGACTTCAGATGTTGGGCGGACCGCGCGAGGGACGCGCGCGCACGGCCCCCTCGCCCGAAGCCTTCGAATCGTACCTCAAAGGAGTCCACGCCTCGCGAGAGTACGGCTCGTGGCACAACGCCGAGGAGTTTGGGAAGTCGATCCAGTTCTTCGAGGCCGCGATCGCCCAGGACCCGGAGTTCGCGCTGCCGTACGCGACGCTGGGCAACGCCTACATCGCCGCGTCGGGTCTCGCCCTGGAAGCCAGCGCGGCGTTCGCCAAGGCTCGACCCCTGATCGCGAGGGCCCTCGAGCTCGACCCGGAGTCGGCCGACGCCCACGCCGCGCTGGGCAATCTGGCCCTTCAAGCCGAGCACAACTGGGCCGAGGCCGAACGAGAGTTCCGCCGTGCGATCTCGCTGAACCCCAGCCTCTCGTCGGCTCGATTCTGGTTTGCGAACCTCCTGATGACCCAGCAACGGTTCGAGGAGGCCGAGGTGGAGACTCGGACGGTGGCGGAGCTCGATCCGTTCTGGGAGCACGGTCAGGCCATGCGGATCCAACTCGCGTACTTCCGAGACGACTTCGAGACCGCGATCACCCTCGCCCAGAAAGCGGTCGATCGCGCGCGGGCGTCCGCGTTGGTCTACGTCAATCTGGGTCTCCTCTACGCGTCGGCCGGTCAGCTCGAAGAGGCTCGCCGGGAGGCCGCCCGTGCGGAAGCGTTGGCGACCCCGCAGGACCGAGCGTTGCTCGCGCTCCTGCTCGCCCTCCTCGGGGAGCCGACCGAGGCTCGAGCCGAAGCGGAGCGGCTGTCGCGCGCCACCGGGTGGGTGAACCTCTCTCACCTCGCTGCGCTGTGGGCGACCGTGGGGGAATTCGACCGGGCGCTCGGCTGCCTCGAGCAAGACGTCGGTTCAAAAACCCCGAGTCTGCCGTTCTCGTACCTCACGATGGCGCTGGTCCCTCTGCGCACCGACCCTCGGTTTCTGAAGTTGCTCAACCAGCTCGGCCTACCGACGACGTTCCGAAACCGACCCCGGCTCGACTGGGACGGATCGCGCTGGGTGCCGGTTCTCCTGGGTGAGCCCGACACCCCGGAGAGCGGTCCCGCTTCATCGGGTTCCTGAGCTTCGAGAGCGCTCGACCGATCCGATGAAGTCGGCCAAGCGCTCGAGACCGGCCCGCATCTCGTCCTCGTCGAGCCCGATGTAGTGGACCGTCTGGTCGAGCGAGCTGTGGCCGTAGAGGTTCTTCAGCTGGACGAGGTCCATTCCCGCCTTGTGCGCCAATCGCCCGAAGGTACGTCGGAGGTCGTGGTGCGAGACCTGCAGGCCCGCGGCCGGAAAGCCGGCGCGACGCGCGGCCCGCCGAAGCACGAGATCCGCCCCCGAGCGGGAGAGCGGGATCACGTGCGCCTCGGGCTCCGCGCTGCCGGCGAGCGGTCGGAGCACGCGAGCGGTCTCCGAGAACATCGGGAGCACTCGCCACTTTCCGCCGTGGCGACCCTTTCCGAGTACTCGGAGGCGCTGCCGATCGAAATCGAGATCCTTCAAGCGGAGGCGGAGAACCTCCACGCGTCGAAGTCCGTTGAAACCTTCGAGCGCGAGGAGCACTCTCTCCCGGCCCTTCGCCGACCGGTAGAGGCGGAGCATCTGCTCGCGCGCCAGCCACCGGCGGCGGCCCGCCGACCCGGAGGGGACGGCCCACGCCCGCCCGTCCGCAGCCACGGGGTTCCCCGCCCATCTCGCGAACCTCCGGAGGGCGGCGAAGTGGAGGGTGAGACTGGCAGGACTCCACGGAAGGCCGCGCCGGAGGGCCTCGAGGTGGGTGGCGCGCAGAGCACGGGGCGTTTCGGGCGGAGCGGCCCCGACCTGGGAGATCAGCCGAGGCGCGCGCCGAACCTCGTAGACGATGCGGGTCCGCCAGCCGTCCCCGATCGGGGCCGACGTAAGCTCCTCGGAGGAGAATCGCTCCAGGTCGCGCAGCCACCGCAGGATCTTGCGAGGAGGCCCGCGCGGGCCCGGACCCCCGGGACGGCGAGAGTGCGAGCGCACGACCCTCGAAGGGCGAAGGGCGTCAGATGTCCTGGCGGATCGACGGTCGATGAACGGAGCGCGTCGAGCGCGAGCCGAGTCCGAGTCGACTCATCCGGAGCCGTTCTGGCGCTTTAGGTCGGCCTCGACCATGATGCGGACCAGCTCGGAGAACCGGGTCTTCGGTTCCCAGCCCAGCTCTCGGCGCGCCTTCGCCGGGTTCCCCCGGAGGTTGAAGACCTCCGACGGACGTTTGAACTGTGCGTCAGTCTTGATGTACCGTTCCCAGTCGGCAATGTGGGCCGCGGCGAACGCCGCCTCGAGGAACTCGCGCACGGTGTGGGACTCCCCAGTGGCTCCCACATAGTCTCCCGGCTCCTTCGCCTGGAGCATGCGCCACATCAGGTCCACGTAGTCGGGTGCGTACCCCCAATCGCGTCGCGCGTCCAAGTTCCCGAGGGTGATCGAGTTCGCTTTACCGGTCGCGATGCGAGCGACCCCATCGGTGATCTTCCGCGTCACGAACTCCAGCCCCCGACGGGGAGACTCGTGATTGAACAGAATCCCATTCGATACGAACATCGAGTACGCCTCGCGAAAGTTCACGCAAGCCCAGTAGGCGTAGACCTTGGCGACGCCGTACGGGCTCCGGGGGTGGAAGGGAGTCGTCTCGTCCTGCGGCTCGCTCTCCACGTGCCCGAACATTTCGCTCGAAGATGCGTGGTAGAACTTGGCCTCGGGGGCGACCTCCTTGACGGCCGCCAGCAGCCGCAGCGCTCCCAGTCCGGTGATCTCTCCCGTGAGCACCGGCTGCGCGAACGAAGTCCCCACGAACGACTGCGCGCCCAGGTTGTACACCTCGTCAGGATCGGCAGCCTTCACGGCTTGGCTGAGCGACGGCTGGTCCATCAGGTCCCCGTCGATGAGCCTGACTCGATCGAGAATCCGAGAGAGATTGTTGAGGTTCGGGCTACTGAGCCTCCGGACGATCCCCGTCACCTCGTACCCGCGCTCGAGCAGGAATTCGGCGAGATAGGAACCGTCCTGCCCGGTGATTCCGGTCACCAGTGCCGAACGATTGGCCACAGTCGGGGGAGACTCCCAGAGGTAATACATTTGTTCCGGTAGGACCGCCCCCGCGAGTCGCCATCCGGCCGCCTCATTTGACGGCGGGGATTGAAATACCGAGGGCCGCCTCAGAATCGACGTTGGATGACCTCGGCCTCCCAAACCCTCCCGGCGACTGCCCGCGTCACCGTGATCCTCACGGCGTACAACCGGCGGCAGTACCTTCGGGAAGCACTCGACTCCGTGCTGCGCCAATCACTGCGCGCTACGGAGTTCGAGGTGCTCGTCCTGACGAATTTTGACTGCGCGGAGCTGGCGGTTCCCGGTCGAGTGCGCATCGTCCCCGACGACTCTCCCCGGGTCGGGCAGACCCTCGCACATGGCCTGCGCGAAGCTCGAGGCCGGATCGTGACCTTTCTCGATGACGACGACCTGTACCATCCGGACCGGCTGGAGCGAGTGCTGAGGGCCTTCGACGCGATTCCCGGCCTCGCGTTCTACCACAATGGCTACTCGCTCTTCTCCGGACGGCCCGCTGCACCGGTGGGGTCGACCGCAGCCGCGCAGGACGCGCTCGTTCAGGGTAGAGCCGAGGGGTCGCGGGACGGATCCCATGAGTTCCTCCGTTTCTTATCTGTTCGGAACCGGGAGCGGAACCTGAGCTCGTCCGCGATTCTGCGCGACGTGGGACAACAGTTCCTTCCCTACGTAGAACGGATCGAAGGGCACACCGACACGTTCCTGCTCTTCGTCGGCCTCGCCTCGCACGGGCTCCTCGCGTTCGATTCGGCGCAATGGACTCAAGTACGACGCCACCCGACGAACACCTCGAGCTCGGAGCAGGATCTGACAAAGCGGCGGGACGCGTGGAGCGCGATCCAGGACATGGTGCACGCTTCCCATCCCGGGGGCGCGCTGGAAGGGTACCTGGCGCTGCGTCAGGCTCGATCGCTAATCTACGAACACCTCGCGGGCGAGCCCGTTACGCGACCCGAGATATGGTCGGCGACGCGGACGGTCCTTCGCGAGCACGATATCTCGGGCTGGTCCAACTCCCTCATCGACTCCGCCTTGGGGATCGGGGGCCTGGCCTCGCTTCCGGGGCTCGCGCCGGCCGCCCGCTTTGCAATGGGCTGAGTCCCTCCCGGGCCGGGGATGGTACGGGGTCGTGGCGACCCCGAGGTGCTGGTAAAACTGGGGGCCTTATCTTCTCTACGAATCCTGCCAACGTGATAGGCTCGTGGTCGACTCACCCGGGGCAGCGCCCGTCGCATCCGCCCCGCCTCGCGCGCGGGAGGTTCCCCTCTGGATCCTCATCGCGGTTTCGGCGGTGTACGCCGTAGTGTTCGGGTCGCTGTCGATTCTTCGGTACGAGAGCTTCAACAGCTCGATCAACGACCTCGGTTTCTACAACCAACTGTTCTGGGTCACCCTCCACGGAGGCCCGGCCGCGTGGGCCACCCACTCCCAGACGAATTTCTACGCCGACTTCCCTTGGCAAACCTCCTCGTTCCTCCTCCTCGAGCCGTTCTACGCCATTTCCCCGACACCGGTCACTCTGCTCGTGCTGCAGGCGATCGGCTTGCCACTGGCCGCCGTCCCGCTGTATCTCTTGGCCCGCCAGTACGGCTTCACCTCCTGGACGGCCCTCGCGATCGGTGCGTGCTATCTCGTCAATTTTCAGGTCCAATCCGTCAATCTGAACGACTTCCACCTGCAGAGCTTCTTCCCTCTGACCTTCTTCTCGATGATTCTCTTCTACGAATCCGGTTGGAGAAAGTCGTTCTTCGTCGCTGCCGTAATCTCGCTCATCACGAACCCGCTCACGTTGGTTTTGACCTTAGGATTTCTCGTGGTGCAGCTCGTTCGGCTTCCATCCCCCGACCCGTTCTTTCGAAGGCTGTTCCGTCGGCTGGGCATGTGGATTCGGGGTCTGAACGTCGAGTTCTGGGTCGGCGCTCTGGGAGTGGGACTCCTCGTGTTCGAGGGCTGGGCGGGCCTCATCGGGGCCTATCATCTGGGGGGAGCCTCGCCGAGCTCTTCGACCGGTGGGTGGAGTTCCTTCGTATCGATCCGCGTCGTCTATTTCGTCGCGGCCTTTGCCCCGTTCCTCGGGGTGGCGCTCGCGAAACGAGAGACGCAGATTCTCGCGGTCCCGCTCGTCGTTTTCCTCGCGTTGGGAGATATTGGATTTTCTGGCTTCATCGGCCGGCAGGACACTCTCGAATACTCCGTGGTCGCGTTATGGGGCCTCCTGCTCTTCGCCCGCCAGCATCCGGGAACCCGACCGCTGCACTGGCTGCGGTCGAGGGTTCGACAACGGCGCTGGCGACTCCCCGGCCTCGAGCGGCAGTCTCCCAACCTCACGATCGTAGCGGCCGTGGTGGCGAGCGGGGCTTTGTTCGCAACGTTGTCGCCGGTCAGTCCGTGGAATCAGGTGCCGAAACTCATCACGGGGGTCAACGAAAATCCAGCCGAGTTCACGAACGTCACGGTCGCGGACAACTTTATCCGGTCGGCGATGAACCTGATCCCGCCGGATGCCCCGGTCCTCACTCAGAACAACATCCCGCAATTGACCGGACGAACCGACTTCGCTTGGGCGTTTCCCGGCCTGCCGACACCGAACCTCACTTCGTTCGACTACATCCTCTCCGACCAGTCCACGAACGCCTTCGCCCGGTACTGGTATGTCTACCTCGAACCGTACGTCGAGTCCGCACTCGACAGTGGAGACTGGGGCGTCCTAGCGATCGGATACGGAGTGCTTCTCCTCGAGCGAGGGTACACCGGCATTCCGGATCTCGTCGCTCCGGTGCCGTTCTCGGCGCGCGATATGTCGCTCGCCAGCGGCCACTTCGCCGGCGCGATCGCGGTCCATCCGCCTGCTCAGAACGACATATTCTGGTACGGACCCTACATCGATCTGCCCGCGGGCACGTACACCGTGACCTTCCGCGTGATGGTTGGATCGGGCGCGACGTACACGGAGCCGATCCTCCGGCTCGCGGTAACGAACGGCACGACCTCCTCCCCCACCATCTACGTGGCGGAGCAGCTCTACCGGTTCGACTTCCCGAGCGCGAACACCTGGACCGACATCTCCCTGACGTTCACTCTCTCTCAGTTCGTGGAGTCGGTTGAGCTGCCGGGACAGGAGCCGACCGCGGCGACGACCATTTACTTCGGTGGGGCGACGATCACGCCCGGCTGATGGACGAGCGTAGGTCCCGGGAAGGGGCGTTCAGAGCGAAGGTATCGAACCTCGGGCCCCAAGTGGAAGATGCCCCGGTGAGCGAAGCAATCGACCGACCCCCGGGCAGCCTGCGTGTCGGGTACTTCGGCAGTCTGGTCGGCCGGTACGTGCCCGGACAATGGGGGTCCGGCTTCGTCTTGGCACTGGCCTCCCTCCCGGAGGTCGCGGAGGTCGGTTTGGTTACTCCGGAACTCGACTCCGGGGAGGATACCGACCCGGTCCCGTATCCGCCGAAGGTGCGCTGGCTCGCCACCTATCGAATCGGTCGGATCGGTTCCCTCTTGCACGCCCTGCGTCGCCTGAGGGCCTGGCGTGGGGACCTTCTCGTCTTCAGTGCCAACACGACGTCTTTCGGCTCTCGCTCCGTCGCGAGCGCCGCCGGCCTCTGCCTGCCGTGGCTCGCGCGCCGGTTGCTCGGACTGCCGGTCGTACTCGTGTACCATAGCTCCCTGTTGACAACGGACGTGCGGGAGCTCGGGTATCACTCCGCCTTCGACCGTCTTCGGGGAGCATTGGCCGCCCGGCTCGAACGCGCCCTGTTCCGAGGCGTCCCAACTTTCGTCCTCCTCCGCTGTTATCGGGACCGATTGCTCCCTCGGGTCGCTCCCGCGACGGTCCGGTTCTTCGCGAACGAATTCCTCGAGGCAATTCCGACCATCACGATCAACCGTCTCGAGGACGGGCCGTCGCCCGGTACGAGCATCGGACGGGGCTCCGGCGTTCCGGCCGTTCTCCTGCACGGCTACTGGGGTCCGCAGAAGAACCTGGAAGGCGCGCTGGCCTCGCTTCGGACGCTGGCGAGGGAGGGCCTCCGCTTCCGTCTCACGCTGAGTGGGTCCGCGAACCCGCACTTTCCCGAATACCGGGAACGGCTTGACTCGATCGCGCGCGAGTACGCCGACATCGTGACCGAACGGCTCCCCTCGCCGTCGGAATCGGCCATCGCGGGTCTGATGTTGGACAACGACCTCCTACTGCTCCCCTACAACGCGAGCGGGGGGCAGTCGGGGGTCCTCGAGATCGCCTCGTGCTTCGACCTTCCCACGATCGTGGTCGACTTTCCGGAGTATCGCGAAAAGGCCGCGACGAAGCCGGGGGTGGTCCTCGCCCCTGTCACCGAATGGACGGCGATTGTACGAAGGACCCTGGAGGTCCCTTCGACTACCGTGCGCTCGCCAGCGCTCTCAGCACACCTCGGTCTCGCTCATGCGCAGGTGCGCTCGTTCCTGGAGGAGGCGCTCGCCAGCCGATGAGGATCGCCGTCGTCACCCCCGACTTTCCGCCGTGGGCTCTCGGGGGGGCTCCGAATGCCGTCCGCGAGCTCGCCGAGCTCTGGGCCGCCGAGGGTCACGAAGTGACGGTCATCGCGTCGCGTCCTCGCTCTCGAGAAGGGCCACCGGCCGGGCCGGCTGCGTATCGGACGGTAGCGTTCGAGCTGCGGGAGGTCCCGCGCGCGTGGCACGAGGCGGCGTACTTCTCCCCGATGACTTCCGAGGCCCACCGCGCATTCCGAACTTTCGCGGAGTCCGCTACCCGACGGTACGACGTTGTGGTTCTGGTGGGGCTACTCGAGACCGTCCCGCGTGAGTTTCTTCGGCATGCGACGGAGCCGCGGGAGCGCATCGTCAGTCTCCAATTCGGCGTTTCGGCCGCACGAGGCCATGCGATTCTCCATCCCCTGGCGGAAGCCGCCTATCGCACCTACGGCCGTCGGCTCGGGCGGCGGCTCGCCCGCGTGGTCGTCTTCAGCCGAGAGGGAGAGGAAGAATGGGAGCGGTACGTTCGGCCGGGACTCCATCGTCCTCCCGAGCGGGGCTGGCTCGGGATCAACGGCGAGGAACTCACTCGAGAGCTCGAAGCGATACGCGTTCACCCCGAGCCGGCCGAAGTTTGGCGGACGCATCAGGGAATACGCGCACCTTACCTCCTGGTCATCGGTCGCAACGACCGGGCGAAGGGCTTCGACACGGCACTCGAGGCGTTCGGGCTGATCGCGCGAGAGGTCCCGGATCTCGCGTTCGTGCTCGCCGGCGACCGGACCCCGTTCACGGAGGAACTTGAGCGCCGCGCGCGCGAACTCGGAGTTGCCGGTCGTGTCCGGATCTTGGGCCGTGTTTCGGGACCCGAGCGGATGATCCTACTGTCCGGAGCTCGCCTCTTCATGATACCTTCCCGGAAAGAGGGGTACGGACTCAACGCCGTGCTCGCCCGGGTGACAGGGGTCCCGACGGTGGCCACTAGTACCGGTGCGCACGCCGAGATCCTCGACGACCCGACCCGCTTCCTCCTCGTACCCCCCGAGGACCCGGCCGGTCTCGCCCGCGCGATCCGCGCCGCGATCGCCCGGACCACCCCTCCCCTATCGATCGACCCGGGCCAACTCGCCCGCTTCGACCGCGGGCGCCTCGCCCGCCAGCTCCTTACGGCCGGTCCGGACCGGAGGGTCCCCCGGTAAGGTGTCCTTCGCCTGCCCTACGAGCCGAGTTCGGACCGCCCGTGCGGCTTGGCGGTCCCACTGACGGACGGTGAGTTCGGTCCAACCCGACGGCGGGCATCGAACTCGGTTCGCTTTGCGGCCACGAGTTGCGTGAAGAAGACCCGGAAGAAGGCGAAGCCTCGCAACACCTTGCTTTCCCCGTTCTTTCGTTCCCGGAACACGTACGGCACCTCGGCGATCCGGGGATGCTTCATCATCGCCAGAACGAAGACCAGCGTTTCGTACCCGCGAAGGTCTCGAGTGAACGGCACGAGCGAGCTGCGACGCACGGCGAAGAACCCGGAGGTCGGATCCGAGATCCCCCGGGTGTTCCGGATGGTCGCCTGGATCAGGACCGCTGCGACACGGGAGACCAGCCCGCGGAACGCGGTCCTCCCGCCCGTGCTGCCGCCGGGTCCAAAGCGGGTTCCGACCGCGACGTCCGCCCCCCGAGCCAACCCGTCCAGGAGTTTGGGAATTGCAGACGGGGGATGTTGTCCGTCCGAGTCCATGACGACGATGTAGGGTGTCTGGGAGTTGGAAATCCCTTGGATATGGGCTCCCACAATCGTTTGCGGGGCGGGGTTGAAAATGCATCGAAGCGAACCGTCGGACCGGGCCGAAGCGAGCAAGTATTCGCGGGTTCCGTCGGAACTGCCATCGTCTACGATCATTAACTGCACGCCCGGGCCGACGGCGGCCTCGATCTCGGACAGAACGGTGGGGAGGTTGGCCCGCTCGTTGATCGTCGCAAGGAGGACCGTCACGTCGCAGGGATCGACGACGCCGGCGGACGCGGCACGGGGGGTCGGCGACGCGGTCTCCCGACCGGGCATCGGATGCGGAGCCACCGGCCGGTCGGCGTCCCAATCCGAGAATGTGTCGACGAGGGAGGTCGGCATGTCGACGATCGCGCTCGCCGCGAGAGGCGGGGCTGGGGTCGGGGCGACCGTCAAGCCGGCAGCGGCGGGAGGCGTCATTTTGTGTCCCTAAGAGCGGGGGCACTGGGTATAACCCCACCGGTCGAACTGAACGGTCGATATCATGGCCGCTTTGGGAGTCGCCGTGCACCCACGAATCGGCCTCCGGCCGCTCAGGACGACCGTCCGAGGTATGCTCCCGAGCGTGGGTTTTGTGGCCATCGCAAGGTTGACAAACCCCCACGAATTCGGTCCTTTCCCTGAAATCCTATGCAGCCGTACAATCTGAAGGCCCGAGTGGCGGCCGGAGTGGCGATCTTCCGCGACGACCGCATCCTCTTGCTCCACCGCTCCCCGATGGTCGCCAACCCGGGGGCATGGGATCTTCCCCTCGGGCACGTGGACCGCGGCGAGTCCCTGCTGCGCGCCGCGCGGCGAGAGACGAAGGAGGAGACCGGCTTCCAGGTCCAGATCGGGCCCCTCTTCCACGCGGACGTCTACCGCACGCTGTCGAAGAAGGGAAAGATCCGCCCCACCGTCGGCGTCTTCTTCCACTGCCGGGCCCCCGGCCGCAAGGTCCCCCGGCTCGACACGAACGAGCATACGGAATATGCCTGGGTGCGGGAGTCCGAGCTACGGGACTACCCCACGGCCCCGTACGTCGAGCGGGCCGTGAGAGCGGCGTTCGCGTCCCGGGAAAGCGGCGGCAAGATGGACCCCGAGCTCGTCGCGAAGGCGATCTACCCGACGCTGGGCCACCACGCGGCCCTGCCGGTCCCGGCGTAGTTCGACTCCGGTCCCGGGGTCACTTCGAGGGCGGCGCGCCCTCGTCCGCCGCCGGCTCCTCCTGCGAGAGCTCCCGGGGCGACTTCTTGAACATCTGCTGGCTCATTCGCTCGAGACGCGCGATCAGCAGGTCGATATCCTCCTCCCCGGGCGCACCCGCCGCCGCAGTCGCCGATGCCGTCGGCGGAGCGGTCGGGCCCGGGACCGCGACGGCCGCCGATTCCGCCGCCGCCGCGCGGTCGGTGACCGGCGCGAGGGACGCGGCCGACCCGGTCCACGGTTGGACCGGAGCCGTCGTCCGACCCGGCGAAGAAGCACGCGGGCGGTGATGCCGACGGTGCTCGTAGGCGAGGAGCAGCGCGAGGACGAGGGCGGCGGCGAGGCCGATCGCCACGACGATCCACCACGGGAAGGTCGACGGGGAAGAGGAGGGCGGCGGAGGCGGCGAGGAGGTCACCGTGAACGAGGAAGTGGAGAGCGTGGTCCCCGACCGCGTAGAGATCACGATCGGACCGGCGCCCGAGGTCGGCACCTGGAACGAGCAGGCGAACGCTCCGTTCGTGTCGGTCAGGCCCGAGCAGAGCGTCTGGGTGTTGTTCCAGACGACGGCGTACCCGACCGAGGCACCGAAGCCGGTTCCGTTCACTTCGACCGTCGCGCCCACTCCGGCGCTCGTCGGGGCGAGGCTGACCTCGGCCTCCACCGTGAACGAACTCGGGACCGAGATCGAGCCCTCGAACGTCGTCAGAGTGTGGGCGCCTCCGGGCGAGAGCGGCACGAGGAACGCGCACGCGAACGTGCCGTTCGGCGTGGTGCCCACGATGCAGACGGTCGTCGTCGAGTTCCACACGATCGTCACGCTGCCCGAGGCGTCGAATCCCGCGCCGAGGACGTCGACGCTCGTGCCGACCGTGCCCGAGGCGACGGAGAGGGCCACGAGCGCGCTCACGACGAACGCCGCACTCGCCACGTTCGAGCCCTGGACCGCGACGATCGATCCCGCGCCGCCCGAGACGTCCGGAAGGCGGAAGGCGCAGCTGAGCGAACCCGAGGCGCTCGTCGTGCCGGAGCAGAGATCGCCCGAGCCGTTCCAGGTGATCACGAACGCCGCGCCGGAGCCGAACCCTCCGCCGGTGGCGTTGATGAGGGTCCCCGGAGCGCCGGTGCTCACGCTCAACGTCAGCGACGGCACGACCTGGTAGTCCACGGAAGCCGTGTTCTCGCCTTCGTCCGCCGTCACCACGTGCGTGCCGGCCGTGGAGGCGGGGATCGCGAACGTGCAACCGAACTCTCCCAGGCCGTTCGTCAGCGCCCCGCACAGCACGGTCGAGGTGTCCCACGTGAGCGAGAACGGCGCGTCCGGGTCGAAGCCGGCGCCCGTGACCGTCTCCGGGGTGCCCACGAACCCTACTGTGTCGGAGATCGAGATCGACGCCTCGACCGTGAACGCCGCGGTCGCGGTGTTCGTGCCCTCGGTCGCGCTCAGCGTCTCCACGCCGCTCACCGCGATCGGGACCGCGAACGAGCAGCTGAACTGGCCTGCCGAATCCGTCGAGCCCCCCGTGCAGAGCACGGTGGAGGAGTTCCAATCGAGCGTGAACGCGGTCACCGCGTCAAAGCCCGTGCCGACCGCCGTAACGCTCGACCCGACGATCCCCGCGATCGGAGTAACGCTCAGCTGCGGCTCGACCGTCCAGTCGGTCGAGGCCGTCGTCGCCCCGACGACCCCCGCGACCGAGTAGGTCCCGTCATGGGTGCTCGGGATCGTGCCCGAGCATTGAAGCACGCCGGCAGCGTCCGTGGACGTCGTGCAGAGGGTCGTCGTAGCGTTCCACTCGACGGAAGCGGCGGTCGAGGCGGGGAATCCCGCGCCCATCCATTGAACGCTTTGCCCGACGTTCCCGTACGTCGGGCTGGCGCTGAGGCTCGCGGTGACGGTGAACGTCGCGGAAGGCGTGTTGGTTCCCTCGGCGAGCTCCACAGAGTACCCCCCGCCGGGGGTCGAAGGGACGGAGAACGTGCAGGACGCCGTTCCGATCGAGCTGGTCGTGTTCGCGCAACCGAGGGGACTGCCGGACCAGGCGAGGACATAGACGGCATCGGCGTCCAGCCCTTCCGCCTGGGCCGTCACCGTGGTACCGACCGGGCCGGAGGCGGGGTTCAGCTCCAGCGACGCCGTCACGGTGAACGGTTCGAACAGGAGCAGCGTGCTCGATAGGTAGACGTCCACGTCGTGGCCACCCGAGGTCGTTGGCGGCACGGTGAGCGTCGTCCCCGAAGGGATTTCCCCGGCCGCCGTGGAAGTGAACGAGGTGGCGTTCGCGAGGCACGACTCGATGCCGACCACGAAGCAGTACTGGTACGAGGTCGAGGGGACGTAGCCGCTCCCGGTGAGCGCGATGACGCCCCCCACCGGACCGGAGGTCGGACTCAGGTCAAGCGATTGCGTCGTGACGGTGAACGGCGCAGAGATCACGTACGCGCCGTCGTACGAAACATCGACGTAGTAGGCGCCCGGCGCCGAGCTGTCGGGGATCGTGAGCGTTACGGCGGAGGGGACGGATCCGTTCGCGAGCGCCGTGAAGGTGCTCGGGGAACCGGAACAGGCGCTCTGGGTGGCCAGGAGGCAGTAATCGTAGACGGTCCCCGAGCTGAAGCCCGTTCCCTGCAGCGTCACGGTCGTGTCGACCGGCCCGTCGGATTGGCTTAGCGAGAAGCTGGTCGTGACCGTGAACGTCGCGCTGGCGAGGAAGTTCCCGCCCTGGTAGACGCCCACGACGTTCGGGCCCGACGACGAGGCGGGCACCGCGGCCGGGGTGCACTCGAAGCCGCCGTCGGCGCCGGAGGTCGTCGTGCAGATCGTCGTTCCGGCGTTCCACTTGGCGGTGAGGGACGCGCTCGCCGGAAACCCGGTCCCCGCGACGGTCACGGAGGAGCCGACGGCCCCGGACGTAGGACTGACCGTGACGTTCGCCGCGACCGTGAACGTCGCGTAGCCGTAGTTGGTGCCGTCGTAGGCGCTCAGGGATTCGGCGCCGCCGGGCACCTCCGGAATCGTGACCGAGCAGGAAAACGTCCCGCTCGAGCTCGAGCTACATCCGTGACCGGACGCGCTCGAGCCGTCCAGCTCGAAGGCGATCGCCTGGGACGGGGCGAATCCTGTTCCCGTGGCGGTCGTGGAGCTCCCGACCACACCGGAAGTCGGAGCGAGGGTCAGCGAGGTACCCACGGTGAACGTCGCCGTCGCCGAAGCGGCGCCGGACGCGGCGATCAGCGGCTCGGCGCCGTGCGGGACCGCGGGGATCGTGACGGCGCAACCGAAGCTGCCGTTCGCGAAAGCGGTGCACGACGAGGACGGTGCGCTGACCCCGTCTAGCGTGAAGGCGACGGTCTGGCTCGCGGGGAAGCCGCTCCCCGAGGCGGTCGTGGTGCTGCCGACGACGCCCGCGGCCGGGGCGAGGGCGAGGCTCGTCCCCACGTTGAACGCGGCGGACTGATCCACACTGCCCGCGGTGGCGACCAGATCCTGGACGCCGTAGGGCGCTGCCGGGATCGTGACGGCGCAGGCGGAGAAGTTCCCCGCCGAGTCGGTGACGCAGCTGGAGGACGAGGCGGCGTTACCGGCGAGGGTGAACGTCACGGAGGTCGACGCGGAGAAGCCGGTGCCCGACGCGTCGGTCGTGCTCCCCACGACCCCTGACGTCGGCGCGAGCACGAGGGTTGGAGTGATCTCGAAATCGGTCGACGCCACGACGGTGCCGTCGGCGGTGGTCGTCGCGGCGACCGGGTAATCGGCCGAAGGCGAGGACGGGACCGTGATCTCGCACGAAAAGTTCCCGCTCCCGTCGACAGTGACCGCGCCTTCGTTGCATGCGACGTCGGCCGAGTTGAACAGCGCCTGCACGGCCTGGCCGGAGGTGAAGCCGGTCCCCGTGAGCGTCGTGTCCGACTCGCCCGGGCCCGAGGCGGGGCTGAACGTCAAGGTGGGGGTAACGGTGAAGTTCGTCGACGCGTTCACCAGGCCGTCGTCGGCCGTGCTCGCCCCGATCGAGTAGTTGCCCGCGGCGGCGAACGGCACGAGGACCGTGCAGTCGAAGGTGCCGTCCGAAGCGACGTCGGTCGGGGATAGACAGGCTTCCGCCGAACCGTTGAAGTACGGAGTCACGGCGTCGCCGACGGTGAACCCGGAGCCCGTGATGGCGAGGTCGCTTCCGACCCCACCGTCCGCCGGAGAGAAGCTCGTCACCGGAGAGCTGTCCGTCCGAAGAGGAGGCGCCAGGGCCGTGGCCGAGCTTCCGACTCCGCCCGCGAGGCCGATCAGCGCCGACCCGAGGCCCAGGACGACCGCGATCGCCACGATGCCGATGGCGTGCCGACGGCCGAGCGGTGGCCTGCTTCCCCAGAGTGAGCTGCGATTGGACATCCGGCGAGGAACGGTCCCGTCCGTTTCGGCTTAAAAAGGCGAATCGGGCGAGATAAACTCTCCGGGAGCGGATATACGGCTCGTTCCGAACGGTCTACGGTCGTTGGGGCACCCTCCGGAACTCGGTCGCCCGCAGGGTCCGCAGGTACCCCTCCGGGGACCCGACGGACCGCCACTGGTTCCGGTCCGGCAGCACGAGCGCGGCGACCGCGTCGCCCTGCGAGATCAGCTCCTGGATGCCGCTCGTCAGCTCGAGCTCGGAATGGGCCCGGGCCCGGGCCCGCGCGAGGCGCAGGGCGGGGAACAGACGTGGCGAGAACGCGTAGACGGCCGTGGCCGCCCAACGGGAACGCGGACGGCTCGGCTTCTCTTCCATCGCGCGCACCCGCAGCCGCCGCCATCCGGCGAAGTCGCCGGCGGCCGCGCCTTCGACGACCCCGTAGCGACGCGGGTCGGCGACCCGCCGCACTAGGAGCACCGCGTCCAGGTCCTCCTGTGCGAGCAGGCTCGCCATCGCGGCGTGGACAGCCCCCCGCCGGGGCTCCAGCACGATGCCGTCGCTCGCTTGCAAGAGGAACGGTTCGTTCCCGACGAACGGCTCGGAGCGGAGCACGGCGTCGCCGAAACCGGCGGGATGCGGCTGGAGCGCGAACCGGAGTCGGAGGTCGCGTAGCTTCGTGTAGAACTCCCGCGTCTCGGCGACACGCTCCGGGTGGTGCCGGTGCCGCTCGAGGAACGACGGGTCGACCGTGAAGTACTCCTGGACGAGCGAGAGGTCCCGGGGTTGCACCACCAGCGTCACGTCCGAGACCCCGGCGGCCATGAACGCCTCGAGGACGAGGTGCGCGATCGGCTTCAGCACCGGAGCGCCGTCCCGCCCCCGGTCGTACAGCGGGAGGAACTCCTTCCGGAGGCCCCGGGACCAGGGGAGCATCCGAGTCCCTTCGCCGGCGAGCGTCATCACGCCCCGACGATGGGGGCGGCGGCGTCGACCCGCGCGGTCG
Organism: Thermoplasmata archaeon; assembly: GCA_030039715.1. GTDB lineage: Archaea > Thermoplasmatota > Thermoplasmata > Lutacidiplasmatales > UBA184 > Lutacidiplasma. The sequence continues at coordinate 17,205 of JASHVA010000118.1, forward strand.
TCCGGCGATCGACTCCGGGAGCGCGACGCCACGAACGGGTCCTCCGAACGATGGTCGGGCGTCGGGGGCTATAGGGCTTTGGTAGCCCGAGCGTTACGCGCCGCCTGCAAGCGGTGGGAGTCGCGCTCGGCGCGAACGGCCCACGTCTGGAGACCGGTCATCTCGAGCGAGAAATTCGTCACCCGGCCGCCGGCGGCCTCGACGGCCCGGCCCACGTCCGCCCGCTTTGCGAAATCGCAGAAGAGGAGGAGATAGCCTCCCCCGCCCGCGCCCGTGAGCTTGCCTCCGAGCGCGCCGGCCTCGCGCGCCTTCTCGTACATCCGGTCGACACTCGGGTTCGAGATCCCTTCCGTGAACCGCTTCTTGAGCTGCCAGCCCTCGTCGAGCAGCTCCCCCATCTCGTTGATGTTGCCGCGCAGCAGCTCGTTCTTCATCTCGACCGCGAGCTGCTTGGTCGCGTCGAGCGCGTCGACCGACTCGCGGCGTCGGTCGGTGTACCCGCGCTGCTGCCGCTCGATCAGCTCGTTCGAGTAGTGGCCCCCCCCGGCGAAGACCAGCAGGAGCCGGTACGCGAGCTCGTTGAGGACGTCCGGACGGATCTTGAGGGGATTGACGATCGTTCGCTCACCGTGGAACTCGATGAAGTTGAAGCCCCCGAAGGCGGCGGAATACTGGTCTTGGCGACCTCCCTTGACCCCGAGCTCGGTCCGCTCGATCCGATACGCGAGTTCGGCGATCTCGTACGGCGTCCAGGTCTCCTTGAGGTAATGCTGGAAGGCGCCGACCATCGCCACGGTCATCGCCGAGGAGGTTCCGAGACCGGTGCCGGGCGGGGCGTCCGAGTGAAGGAAGAGACGGAGCCACTCGTCGTTCGGTCCGCTCGTCCCGGGCGTCCGAAGGATCTTGAGCGCAGCCTTCACGAGGTCGAGCTCGCCGTTGTAGAAGAGATCGGTCGGCCGCTCGAAGTTCGCCTTCAGGTTGAAGTCGAGCGACTCGACGTCCGTGCCCCCGGACCGCCCGGCTTCCGTCTCCAGTGTGACGTAGGCGAACTTATCGATCGTGCAGTTGAGCACGGCTCCGCCCTTCTCCTCAGGATAGGGCGAGACGTCGGTCCCGCCACCGGCGAAGCTGATCCGCAAGGGGGCCTTGCTCCGCAGGATCGGCATCGCCGGTGGCAGCGACCGAAAGCGACGGCTTAACCCTTCCCCCGGAACGGCCGGAGCCCGCTCCGTCCTCGGGCTCGACCCGTCATATGGGGTCACGGTCTCGGCGACGCGTGACGACCCACTACCGGAACCCCGCCCTCGCCGTCGACGTCGTATGGTTGGCGCGGGGGAAGGTGTTGCTCGTCCGCCGCGGACGTCCCCCGTTCCGAGGCCGCTGGGCGCTCCCCGGCGGCTTCGTCGAGTACCGGGAGACCGTCGAAGCCGCGGTCGCCCGGGAGCTGCGGGAGGAGACCGGACTTCTCGCCCGGTCGGTGCGGCTGGTCGGGGTCTATTCCGGCCCGGATCGGGACCCGCGGCACCCCACGACGTCGGTCGTGTTCCGGATGTCGGGCCGAGTTGCCACGCCGCACGGGGGGGACGACGCCCGGGAGGCCGCCTGGATCCCGCTCGCGGACGTGGAGCCGCTGGCGTTCGACCACTCCGTGATCCTCCGCGACGCCCTGAGGCAGGAGCGGCGCCTGCGTCGGCGCCGGGCCTAAGCGATCGATCCCGGCGGCGAACCCACCGGCGTTCAGGGCGCGTCGGGTCCCGCCGCGGTTCCGGAGCCCTGGATGACCTCGGTCGCGTGGGAGGTTTCGCGACCCCGCGACCAGGAGAGGGCCGCCGCGAGCAGGAGGATCGCCACCGATCCGTACAGCGCGGCACGGATCCCCGTCAGGAAGTCGGCCCCGACGCCGCCCACGAGGTTCGTGGTCCCGAGGAACACCTCGTAGGCGAGCGCCCGCGGAATGCTCGCGGAGGCGATGGTGAGCGCGAGCACGAAACTGAGCAAGGTGCCGATGTTCGAGAGCGTGACCCTGAGCCCGGAGATCTCCCCGAAGGTCCGGGGGGTCGCCTGGCTCATGATCGCCGTGTTGTTCGCGGGGTAGAACATCCCGCTGCCGACGCCGGTGATGAGCGAGATGATCGGGATGAAGCCGAGCCAAGAATTGATCGTCAGCTGCGAGTAGGCGAGCACCGCGACCGCCATCAGCACGATGCCGAGCGTGGCGAGGGTCCGGGCGCCCCGCTGATCGACCCTCGTTCCCATCCACGGACCGACGAGCGCGCCGAGCAAATACCCCGGCACCAGGAGGAGCGAGGCGTTGAGCGGCGTCAGGCCCCGCAGCCCCTGCAGGTACATCGTCAACAGAAAGATGACCGAAAGGTAGCCGAGCGCCTGGAAGAGACCGGCGAGGAGCGAGAAGCCGAGCAGCCGATTCCGCAGGGCGCGGAGTTCGAGCATCGGCTGCGGGATCCTAAGCTCGGCGTAGACGAACACCGGGGCGAGCGCGATCCCGGCGACGAGGTAGGCGATGTTCACCGCGGAGACTCCGAAGACGGCGATCTCGATCAGTCCGTAGCAGGTCAGCGCGAGGAGCGCGGAGAACAGGACGAAGCCAACGTAGTCGAAGGCGGCGCGCTGCGGCGTGCTCTTCGGGAGCGTGCGGAGCCCGAGGGCCACCGCGACCACGCCGATCGGGATGTTGATGAAGAAGATGTACCGCCAGCCGAGCTCGGTCGTGATCACCCCGCCGAGCAGGATGCCGAGGATCGCGCCGACGCTCCAGCCGAAGACCAGGAAGCCGAAGGCCCGCCCGCGGCGCTCCGGCGGGAAGACCGCCGCGATGAGCGCCCCCGAGTTCGCGAAGACGAGGGCGCCGCCGATCGCCTGCACCGCCCGCGCCACGATGAGCGTCTCCGCTCCCGGAGCGAAGCCCGAGGCGGCCGAGCCGATCGTGAAGATCGCGAAGCCGAGATTGTAGACGCCCGCTCGGCCGAACATATCGCCGAGCCGGCCGGCCTGGGTTGTGACGGCGGCCGTGATGAGGAGGTAGATGAGGATCGTCCAGATGATCGTCGAGAGCGGGGAGACGAGGTCCCGGGCCATCGTCGGGAGCGCGAGGATGACGATGGTGCTGTCGACCGCGACCATCAGGGTCCCGATCGTCGTCAGAAGCAGCACCGCGGCTTCGACGGTCCGGGGGGTGCCGGCGAGCGATGCGGACGCGGGGCGCGACTCGGTCATGGGCGAAGGGCCTCGACTGATGCCCGTACGGACCCGAGCGCGGATTTAGGCGTTTGCGAACCCAGACGCCACTCGAGCCCGTTGGCGTGCGCCACCGTCTTATCGCGCCGTGCGTCGGTCTCGCCCTTCCGATGGTGGCGAAGCACGAGCCGCACGTCCGCCCGGGGCTCCTCTCCGACTTCATCCTGGGGAGCCAGGACGGCCTCGTCAACGTGCTGGGGATCCTGCTCGGACTCTCCGCCGCGACCGGCGATACGACGATCATTATCATCGGCGCCCTCGCCGCGCTGGGGGCCGAATCCGTGTCGATGGGCGCGGTCGCCTACACCTCGACGCTCGCGCGCCGCCGGGTCTACGAAGCGGAGCGCCGGCGCGAGCTCGAGGAGATGCGGACGATCCCCGAGATGGAGCGAGAGGAGGTCCGCACGATCTTCCGGAACTGGGGGTTCGCGGGCGACGAGCTCGAGGAGATGGTCCGGAAGATCGAGGCGAAGCCGAAAGCGATGCTCGAGCTGATGATGGCGTTCGAGCTGAACCTCGCGACCGTCGCGGAGAGCCAGCCGCTGCGCAGCGGCCTCGTCGTCCTCGCCTCCACAATCGTCGGCTCGGCAATCCCGATCGTGCCGTTCCTCGTCCCGGGCCTCTCGATCGACTCGGCGGCCGTGACCTCGATCGTTCTGAGCGGCATCGCGCTGTTCGGGATCGGCTGGTACGAGGCGACGGTGACGATCGGCTCGTTCTGGAAGAGCGGGCTACGGATGCTCTTGATCGGGCTCAGCGCCGGCTTCGCCGGCTACCTCATCGGGCACTTCGCCCACGTCTACTAGGCAGCGACCGCGCGAGCCTAGCTCGGCCGGGAGAGCCGCCCGCGAAGTCGGGGGCTCTCGCCGCGGCTCCACGGGAGGCGGAAGCGGCGGGGGCGGTGCACCTCGTGCCGGCGGCAGTCGGCGCACCAGACCACGACCTCCGGGTAGGTCGCGAGCTCGGGCGTCGCCACGTGGGCCGTCTCGGGGTGACCGCAGTCGCGGGTCATGCACGGGTGGCCGGGGAACGGTTCGTCGGGGGGCATGAGATATGAATCATGCGCACTCATGCGTATTAAACGTAACGAAGAGGTTCTCGGCGCCCGGTCGGCGCGCCGGTGAGGTGCCTAACGTCCCAGCACGCGGATCTCGCGGGCGACGTGCGCCTGCTTTTCCTTGTCCGTGAGCTCGCGCATGTGGACGGAGACGGTGATCGTTCCGTTCACCTCGAGGCTGTCCTTCAGCATCGGCAGCCGGAGCGACAGGTGCTCGAGGCGGATGTCGAGCTGGCCGTGCTGGTTCGCGATCGCCGAGACGAGGTCCTGGAAGAGGTTGGAGTCACCGGAGACGTTGGGCGGAGGGGGTGCCATGCCCACCGGTACGTCGCCGGAGGATAGGAACCTATCGTCGCCAGTTCGGCGCCCTTACTTCCCCAGGCCGGCCCGGTGCCGGAGCGCGTGGTAGAATCCGCCGAAGCTGGTCGCGGTCGGGGTTCGCAGGCCCTGCAGTCGCAGCTGTTCGCGGACCTCTTTCGCTCCCTGACGGAGGTCGAGGATCTTCGCCGTGTCGTACTTGTACTGGAACGTCCCCGGTGGCCCGCGCGGGAACGGTTCCCAATCGCGGGGCGTGGTCGTCCGCAGCTCGTGGAGGCGCTTCCCTTCCTTCGGCTGGAAGGCAGGAAGGATCAGGTGCTCCTCCGTCAGCCAGATCATCGTCGCGTCGCGGATCGCTTGCTCGGTCGTCTCGTCGAGCGCGCCCGGAGAAACCTGGCCCTGAACCCAGTCGACCATCGCGTCGAACGTCTTCTCGGCGTTCTCCTCGAGCATGACGAGGACGGCGAGCCGGATCGCGCTGCGCCGGAGCTGCTGGATCCCGGTGTCGGAAAGCCGGTAGTCCGCCGTAAGGCCGAGCAGTGCCTCGGCGTTGTCCGCGAGGTCCGCGATCGGGAGCACGAAGAGCGGCCCGGGCGGGTCGTCCTTGCTCACGAACCAGAGCGAGAACTCCCGGCCGTTCGTCAGGAGGACCAGCGGCACCTTCGCCGCGCGAGCCTGGTCGGCGACCTTGCCGAGCTCGGTGACGTTCGCGGTCCGCTCTCGGACGTCGAGGAAGAGACGCGGCTGAGTCTCGGAGTTGAAGAGCGCGTAGTCGATGTGGCCCTCGCCGCCGGGGACCGGATAGTCGAGGAAGACCTGCTTCTTGTCGTCCGGGTTCCACCCGAGGGCGACGAGAAACGGATTCACGATCCAGTGGCGGATCTGCGGCTCGGTGACGTCCTCGACGTCCCGGAGGACCTCGCCCGCGACCTGGCTGAAGTCTCCCAAACGTCGGCTGAGATCGATCGCTTCCATCGGCGTCGTACGAGAGCGGCGACCCACCTTAAAACTGCCGTCACCCGCCCGAGGCGGCTCCGCGCCAGCGGGCTGCCTCCGCGACGAGGAACGGCTCCACCGGTGCGAGCGGACGGTCGAGCCCTTCGTACGGCGGGAGGCCGAGACGGTCGGAGAGCAGCCACTCGACCTCGTAGGCGTAGAGGAGGCTCGAGCCGAACGTCTCGAGCAGGCGGGCGAGCCGGATCGACCCCCGCGGCGACAGCCGCACGTAGCGCGGCGCTCTTCCCAGGACTCGGAACAACTCGTTGGTGAGCTCCCGATAGACCCAGCGACGCGGCCCGCCGGCCGCGACCGTGTGGCTCTCCCGCAGGGACGCCTCCCGGCGGAGGATCCGGGCTAGGTCGGTGACCGCGATCGGGCTGAGGTGGTACTCCCCGTCGCCGAACATCGGGAAGCGGTGGTAACGCGCAATCGTCCGCAGCATCACGGTCAGCAGCTTGTCGTTCGGTCCGAACAGCATCGTCGGTCGGACGATCGCGTACGAGAGCGGGCTCGCGGCGAGCGCCCGATCGACCTGGCGCTTGCGGGCCAGGTACGGCAACCGCTGTTCGAGATCCTCCGGGGCGTCGGGGACGCTGACCTGAATCCAGCGCCGCACCCCGACGGCGGCCGAGTCTCGGATCAGCCGCAGCAAGCCGTCCCCGAGCCGGGCGAACCGGTGATCCGAACCCTGCCGATACCACGCCAGATTCACAACGAGGTCGATGCCGCCAAGGTACGGCCGCCAGTCGTCGACGTTGGCGACGTCGGCCGGCCGCCACTCCACGCCGAGCCGCTGCTCGCGGGCGACCGGATGCCGGTGGACGGACCGGATCGACCAATCGCGCGAGAACTCCTCGAGCACCGCTCGGCCGACGAGACCGCCACCCCCGCCGACCAACAGGAGACGCGGGGGCGCCGGCGAACTCATGCGGGGGTGCCGGGGAGGGGCTCGACGCCGACGGCCGGAGGTCCGGGGCCCCGCTCGCTCGCGAACGTCCGCTCCCACGCCCGCCGAACGAACGGCTTCACCGCTGCGAGCTCCACCGAGCGACCGGTCTCGGCCGCGATCGACGTCATCACGGATCCGGAAAGGCCGCACGGGTGAAACCGCTCGAACGGCGCGAGGTCGAGGTCGACGTTCACGGCGAAGCCGTGGAACGTCACCCAGTGGTCGACCGCGATCCCGATCGAAGCGATCTTCCGGCGCCCGTCCACCCAGACCCCGTGCTGGCCCGAGACGTGCCCCGCCGCGATGCCGAACGGGGCGAGCGACGCGACCACGATCTCCTCGACCTGGTGCACGAAGCGCCGGACGTCGTGGCCCCGGGCCGCGAGATCGACAATCGGATACCCCACGAGCTGACCGGGGCCGTGGTAGGTCGCGCGACCGCCACGTTCGGTCGACACGACCGGAAGACCGCTGGCGGCGGCCGCCCCATCGTCGCCTCCGACTCCGACGGTGACGACGGGGGGATGCTCGACCAGAACGAGCGTGTCGGGGACCTGACCCGAGCGACGCTGGCGCACCAGCTCGCGCATCGCCGCGAGCGCCTCGGGGTACGGGCGAACGCCCCAGTCAACGAGCGCCGGCATCGGCCCTCCGTCGGGCGACGTGCATCGGCTCGCCGAGCCAGAGGAGCGCGGCTTCCCCGAGCGCCTCGGAAAACGTCGGGTGGGGGTGGATCGTCTGGGCGATGTCGCGCACGGTCGCGCCCATCTCGAGGGCATGGCCGGCTTCGGCGATGAACTCCCCCGCACGCTCTCCCGCGGCGTGGACGCCGAGCAGCGCCCCGGTGGCGTCGTCGCCCACGATCTTCACCCAGCCCTGGGTCGCGTGGTTGGCGTGCGCCCGGCCGAGGGCCGCGTAGGGGAAGCGGGCCTCGCGTACGACGTGGCCCTTCGCCTGCGCGTCGGCGAACGTGAGACCCACCGTCGCGAGCTCCGGCGTCGTGAACACCACCGACGGCATCGCCCGGAAATCGAACCGGGTCGGCAAGCCGCCGATCGACTCCGCGGCCACGATTCCCTCGCGGTAGGACTTGTGGGCGAGCATCGGAGGTCGGGCCACGTCCCCCACGGCGTAGATGTGCGGCACGTTCGTCTGCAGCCGGTCGTTCACCGGGATGAATCCGGACTTCGCGTCGACGGCGATGCCGGCCTCCTCGAGGCCCAGCTCGCGGCTCGCCGGTCGCTTGCCGACGGTAACGAAGAGCCGCTCCGAGGAGATCTCCTGGGTCGCCCCGGCCACGTCGACGGAGAGATGGACGCTCGACGTCTCGCGGCGCAGGCCCGTCGCGCGCGCCCCGGTGAGGACGCGCACGCCGCGCCGCTCGAGGGTCCCCGTGATCTCCCGCGCGAGGTCCGGCTCGAGGCCCGGAAGGAGCTGCGGCATCAGCTCGACGATCGTCACCTCAACCCCGAGGTAGGCGAGAAACTCACCGAGCTCGCAGCCGCTAACACCGCCTCCGAGGATCGCCATCGACTTCGGCAGGCTCGGCATGTCGAGGAGTTCCCAGGCGTTCACGACCTGCTGGCCGTCGGTCTCGAATCCCGGGAGGACGAACGGAACGGCGCCGGTCGCGATGATGGCGGCGTCGAAGTCGACGCGCTCGTGGCCGCCGTCGGGGGCCGCGAAGTCCGCGGAGTGCGGCCCAGTGAACCGTGCTTCCCCGGCCAGCGTTGCGGCTCCGGCCGACTTGAGGAGCAGGGCGACGCCCTGGCGCTCCTTCGCGACGACCTCGCCCTTCCACTTCATCGCCGCCGCGAGGTCGAAGGTGACGTCGGTGGCCCGAACGCCCATGTCGGCGCCCTCGGTGCGCAGCGAGTCGTACAGCAACGCGGCGTGGATCAGCGCCTTCGAGGGAATGCACCCTCGGTTGAGGCATTCGCCGCCAAGGTCCCGCTTCTCGATCACGATGACCTTCTTCCCCAGCTGGCCGGCGCGGATGCCGGCCATGTAGCCGCCCGGTCCTCCACCGATGACCAGAACGTCCGTCTTGCGCGCGTACGTCCCTGCCACGATCTTCCTCCGCCAGGCCGCCTAGCGGCGAGACCCGGAGCGGTCGGGGGCATAGACATCTTCGGTCAGGGAAGCGGGCAACGGCGGGCCGGTGCCCTCGGCCGCCTCGACCGCCGACCGGACCTCCGCGTCGCATTCGCGCCCGATCGCCTCGGCGCCGGACGGGTCGAGGACGCCGCTCGTCCGAAGCCACGCCTCGAGCCGGGCGACCGGGTCGTGCGACAACGCCCTCGCCGACCAGTCGGGCGGTTGGTATCGGCTCGGGTCGTCCGAGCTCGAGTGCGGCGTCATTCGGTAGGTCACGAACTCGAGCATCTCGGGACCCCGCCCCTCCCGGGCGCGGGCGAGCGATCCGCGGAGCGCGGCCCAGACCGCGACGATGTCCGTTCCGTCGACCGACCAGCCCGGCATCCCGTACTCGGCCGCCTTCGTCGCGAACGTCCGGGCTCCGGTCTGTCGCGAGGTCGGCACCGAGATCGCCCACTGGTTGTTGGCGCAGCAGAAGAGCACCGGCAGGTGCCAGACCGCGGCGAAGTTCAGCCCCGCGTGGAAGTCGTTGGAGCTCGTCGCACCGTCGCCGAAGAAGGCGAGCGACACCCCCGGCGCGGCACGCTGTCGGAGGCCGTAGGCGAGACCGACCGCCTGGGAGATCTGCGTGCCGATGACCGACGACATGGAGACGTACTGCACCTCCCGCGCGGTCGGATGGCACGGCATGTTCCGCCCCCGCCCCGGGTCGCGATCGTCCGCGAAGAGGTGGTGGGCGTAGGTCACGAGCGAGTGACCGCGCACGAGCGCGACGAGCTGCTCCCGGAGCCCCGGGAAGATCCAGTCGTCCCGGAGCGTGGCGAGGCCGGTCGCCACGTTGACGGCCTCCTGGCCGGTCGCGGCGCCGTAGAATCCCACCCGGCCTTGCCGTTGCAGTCCCTGCATCCGGCTGTCGAGCGCCCGGCCGAGGCGCATCCACCGGTAGCCGGTGCGCAGGAGCTCCGGCCAGTCCGGCCCGAGCAGCGAGGCGACGTCGTCGGCCGTGTACGGAAGCGGGACGACGGACGGATCCGGGCTCATCGCATTTCGGCGAAGAGGAGGTGCGGGTCCTCCAGGTACGCCTTCACGGTGGCCAGAAACTGGGCTCCCTCGATCCCGTCGAGGACCCGATGGTCGAGCGTCACCGAGAGGTTCATCAGGTCCGCGGGCCCGACGGTCCCGTCCGCGCGGTAGACCGGCCGGCGCACGATCCGGTGCACGCCGAGGATCGCGACCTCGGGATAGTTCAGGATCGGGGTCGCGAGGACGCCTCCGAGGGCGCCGAGGCTCGTGATCGTGAAGGTGCTGCCGGTCAGCTCCGCCCGCGAGAGCTTGCCGGCCCGCCCCCGTTCGGCGAGCTCCTGGATCTCGCGCGCGATCTCGACCACGCTCTTCCGGTCCGCGTCCCGCAGGACCGGAACGATCAGGCCCTCAGGCGCCGCCGTGGCGATGCCGATATGGTAGGCGGAGCGGACGAGGAGCTCGTTCTGCGCGTCGTCCATCGTTGCGTTCAGTCGGGGGTGGGCCCGGAGTCCCGCGACGACCCCCTTGACGATGAACGGGAGGTAGCTGAGCCGCGTCCCCTGCTTCTCGACGTGCTTCGCCATACGGTCGCGCAGCGTGACGAGCTCGGACGCGTCGACCTCCTCGACGTAGGTGAACGGCGCCGGCCTATGCGTCGCCTCGACCATGTGCTCCGCGATCACGCGCCGGACGCCGCGGATCGGGATCCTCTCGGAAATGCTCGCATCGCCGGTGGGCACCGGCTTCGACGGGACCGGCGCCGGGGAGGGCCGAACCGCCTCCGGGGCCGCCGGTTCCGGGGTCGGCGGAGAAGGCGCCGCGAGGTCCGCTTCGGTGATCCTTCCGCCCGGGCCTGTGCCATGGATCGTCGCGAGGTCGATCCCGCGTTCGTTCGCGAGACGGCGCACGAACGGGGAGGCGGCGACGGACGCGGGCGATCCGCTCGGCGGAGCTACCGCACCGGTCGGTGGAGTTGACCGGGGCCCCGTCGAAGCCTCCTGAGCCACAGCCGGGGCCGACGCCGGCATCGGGGGGCTCGCCCCTCCGACGTCGAGGGTAACGAGAAGGCCGCCGACCTTCACCTTCTCGCCCACAGCCGCATGGATCTTGACAACGCGGCCGCTCTTCGGGGACGGGATCTCGACGTTCGCCTTGTCGGTCAGCACGCTGACGAGCGGCGCGTCCTCTTGGACGTCGTCCCCCTCCTTCACGAACCACTGGACGACCTCGCCCTCGGCGACCCCCTCGCCGATATCCGGTAGCCGGAAATCGAACGCCATCGTTCGACCCTACGACGCGCGGACCGCGGTCCGCGCCGCCGCCGCGATCCTCTCCGCGTTCGGCAGGTAGAGGTTCTCGAGCGCGTACGGGAACGGCGTGTCGTACCCGGTGACCCGTGCGATCGGCGCCTTGAGCGAGTAGAACGCCTTCTCCGCGAGGAGCGCCGCGACCTCGCCCCCGAAGCCGCAGAATCTCGCCGCTTCGTGCACGATCACGGCCCGCCCGGTCTTCTCGACGGAGCTGACGATCGCGGCCTCGTCGAGCGGGACGAGCGTCCGGGGGTCGATCACCTCGGCGTGAATGCCCTCGACGGCAAGCGCCTCGGCGGCTTCGACCGTCGGGGGCACCATCGCGCCGTAGGCGAAGAGCGAGACGTCGGAACCCTCCCGGACGAGGCGCGCGCGACCGAACGGTACACGGCGGTCGCCGTCGGGAACCTCCCCCGTGACCGCGCGGTAGATCCGCTTCGGCTCGAGGAAGATCACGGGATCCTCGTCGTGGACGGCAGTAAGGAGGAGACCCTTCGCGTCGGCGGGCGTCGAGGGAACGACCACCTTGAGCCCCGCGGTGTGGCAGAAGTACGCCTCGGTGCTCTGCGAGTGGTAGAGGCCGCCCTTGATCCCGCCGCCGTACGGCGTTCGGATCACGACGTGGCACGGGAATTGACCTCCGGAGCGGTAGCGGAATTTCGCGAGCTCCGAGACGATCTGGTCGAACGCGGGGTAGATGAAGTCCATGAACTGGATCTCCGCGATCGGTTTCAGCCCGTAGAGCGCCATCCCGATCGCCGTGCCGACGATCCCGGTCTCGGAGAGCGGCGTATCGATGACGCGACTCTCCCCGAACTCCTTGTAGAGGCCTTCCGTCGCCCGGAAGACTCCGCCGTTCACCCCAATGTCCTCCCCGAGCAGCACGACATCGGCGTCCGCGCGCATCGCCTCGGCGAGCCCGCGGTTGACGGCCTGGACCAGCGTCAGCTCAGCCATGCGGCCCTCCCGGCGCGACCGGATGCTCGGACGCCTCGCGTCGCTCTTCGTCGAGCCGCGGGGTCGGTGACGCGAAGACGTCGTCGAAGATCGAGTCGGGGGCGAGCGGGGGTTCCTGCTCGGCCTGGGCGAACACCGACACGACCTCGGCGCGAGCCTCCTCCCAGATCTTCTGATC
>JASHVA010000119.1 GCA_030039715.1 Thermoplasmata archaeon
CGCGGGACCGGCGAGCCGGACGTTGAGCGTGCCGGGGAACGGGGCGTAGCCGAGCCGCTCGGTGAACTGGACCACGTAGCCGGGCTGGCTCAGGTAGTACCGGCCCTCGCCCAGGCCCGACACCACCTTCCCGGTGAAGGAGAGCCGCTCCGGCCCCTCGAAGATCCGGTGGTAGGTCCGGTACTCGGAACGCAGGAGCGACATCGCCGCCGGCGTGAGCTGGACGCGCTGGCGACGCTGCGCGAGCGAGCGCGTGATGAGCCCCCGCTTCTCGATCGCGACGAGGTATCGGTCCGCGGCCTGCTGGCTGACCCCGAGCGCCTCGCCGATCTCCCGGGAGGTGACGACCGCGGGGGTCTGGTCCGCGCCCGCGAGGGCGAGCCACTTCAGCACCGCGAGCGTGTCGCCCTGGGGCCGGGGCCGCGCGCGCTCCGCGGGGCTCTTCCGGCTCGCCACGGGATCACGCCGACTTCGCCGCCGCCTGCGGCGCATGCAGGGTCACGACGTTCGAGCCGCGCAGGACCACCTTCCCGAGGTGGCGGGTCATCTCGGCGGTCGTCTCGTCGGCGTCGTCGAGCACGAGGTTCATGTGCTCGTCGAGGGCGACCAGCGTCCCCGTCAGCTGGCGTGCGTCCTTCAGGAGGAGCGTCACCCGCTGCTTCACGAGTCGCTCGAGGAGGAGCGTCGGCGCGTCGGCCATCGGTCGAACGACCGGCCGTCCAAGATAGCGTTTGCCTCGCGGCCGGACCGGCGAGGCTAAGGGCGCTGCCCGCGTGGAGCGCGGGGCCGATGCATTTCTCGAAGGGCCTCGATGACGTGATCGTCGGGCGCTCGGCGATCAGCTGGGTCGGCGGGGAGACGGGCGACCTCGTCTACCGGGGGTTCGACGTCCGCGACCTGGTCCCCGGCGTACCCTACGAGTCGATCGTGCACCTTCTCCTCTACGGCGACCCTCCGAGCGCCGACCCGTCCCACGAGGTCGGGCGCGAGCTCGCCGCGCGTCGGGATGCGCCGCCGTCGACCGAGCGGGTCGTCGATGCGCTCCCGGTCGGTCTCCCGCCGCTGGAGGCACTGCGCACGATCCTCTCCTCGCTCGGGACCGGGAGCTACGGCTACCCGCCGACGCGCGAGCAGGGCTTCGACCTCATCGCGCGCACACCGACGCTCCTCGCCCGGTATGTCCGCCGCTCGCGCGGTCTCGCCCCGGTCCCTCCGCGCGCCGACCTCGGGCACGCGGCGAACTTCCTCTGGATGCTGTTCGGCGCCGCGCCCGAAGCGCCGCGCGTCGCGGCGCTCGACGGGTACCTCGCCCTCCTCGCGGACCACGGCATGAACGCGTCCACCTTCGCCCTGACGATCGCGATCTCCGCGCAGTCGGACCTCGTCAGCGCGGCCACCGGGGCGCTCGGGACGCTCAAGGGTCCGGTCCACGGAGGAGCGCCGAGCCGCGTGTCGGACATGCTGGACTCGATCGGGGCGGCCGACCGGGCCGAGTCGTGGATTCGCGACCGCCTCGCCCGCAAGGAGGTCCTCTACGGCTTCGGGCACCGGGCCTACAAGACGGAGGACCCGCGCGCGGTCGTGCTGCACGGCATCGCGCGCTCGGTCGCCGACCCGCACCGGCTGGCGCTCGCCGAGGCGGTGGAGGCGATCGCCCTCGCCGAGCTGCGCCGGGAGAAGCCCGGGGCGCGGCTCTACACGAACGTCGAGTACTACAGCGCCGTGGTCCTCGAGGGGATCGGACTTCCGCGCGAGCTGTTCACGCCCACGTTCGCGGTCGCGCGGACCGCGGGATGGACGGCGCACGCGCTCGAGCAGGCCGCGGACAACCGACTGATCCGCCCCGACGTGGAGTACGTCGGCCCGCCGAAGGGCCGCGTCTGGCCGCGGCCCCTCCCCGGCCACTAGTCGCCGCGGACCGGCCTACGACTGGCCCTGCTCGTCGCCCGCGTCCTTGTCGACGACCTTGAAGTCGGCGTCGACCGGGCCCGATGCGCCCGCGTCGTGCTCGGGCGGCGGCGCGCTGCCCTCGCCCGGTGGCGGGCTGGCCGCGGCGCCGGAGGGCGGGGGGGTGCCGCTCGCGTAGAGCTTGCGCGAAACGGCGTGGAGCGTGTTCGTCAGTTCTTCGGTCTTGGAGCGGATCGAGCCGACGGTCGCGTCCTTCGACCCGAGCGTCGCCCGGAGCGACTCGACCTTCTCGCGGATCGAGCTCGCGTCGGTCGCCTCGATCTTCTCCTTCGAGTCGGCCAGGAGGCGGTCGGCCTCGTAGGCGAGCGACTCGGCCTGGTTCCTCGCGTGGACGAGCTCGGCCCGCGCCTTGTCCGCGTCGGCGAACTGCTCCGCCTGGCGGACCATCTTCTCGACGTCCTCCTTCGCGAGCTTGTTCGACGCCGTGATCGTGATCCCCTGCTTGCGACCCGAGGCCAGGTCCTTCGCCGACACGTTCAGGATGCCGTTCGCGTCGATGTCGAAGCTCACCTCGACCTGCGGGACGCCGCGCGGCGCCGGCGGGATGCCGGTCAGGAGGAAGCTCCCGAGCGCGACGTTGTCGTCGGCCATCGGCCGCTCCCCCTGGAAGATCTTGATCTCGACCGTCGACTGGTTGTCGGAGGCGGTCGTGAAGACCTGGCTCTTGTGGGTCGGGATCGTGGTGTTCCGCTCGATGAGCTTCGTCGCCACCCCGCCCATCGTCTCGAGGCCGAGCGAGAGCGGCGTGACGTCGAGGAGCAGCACATCCTTCACCTCGCCGGCGAGGACGCCGCCCTGGATCGCCGCGCCCATCGCGACGCATTCCATCGGGTCGACCCCCCGCTCGATCGGCCGGCCGACGGCCGACTCGAGGAACTTCTGGACGAGCGGCATCCGCGTCGGGCCCCCCACGAGGACGATCCGGCCGATGTCCGATTTCGCGACCTTCGCGTCCTGGATCGCCTGATCGACCGGCGCCCGGCACCGCTCGACGATCGGCCGAACGAGCTCCTCGAGCTTCGCCCGGGAGAGCGTCAGCGCGAGGTGCTTCGGCCCCTCGTTCGTCGCAGTGAGGAACGGGAGGTTGATCTGCGTCTCGAGCGTGGAGGAAAGTTCGATCTTCGCCTTCTCCGCCGCGTCCCGGACGCGCTGCATCGCCATCTTGTCCTTGCGGATGTCGACGCCGGACTCCTTCTGGAACTCGGCGGCGATCCACTCGGTCGTGGCGTTGTCCATGTCGGTCCCGCCGAGCTGCGTGTCGCCGCTCGTCGACAGGACCTCGAAGACGCCGTCGCCGAAGTCCATGATCGTGACGTCGAGCGTCCCGCCGCCGAGGTCGAAGACGAGGATCTTCTGGTTCTTACCGGCCTTGTCGAGGCCATACGCCAAGCTCGCGGCCGTCGGCTCGTTGATGATCCGGACGACATCCAACCCGGCGATCTTACCGGCGTCCTTCGTCGCCTGGCGCTGGTTGTCGTTGAAGTAGGCCGGCACGGTGATGACGGCCTTGTCGATCTTCTCGCCGAGGAACGACTCAGCATCGCGCTTGATCTTCTGGAGCAGGAAGCCGCTGAGCTGCTGCGGCGTGTACTCCTTGCCGTAGATGCGGTACTTGTAGTCCGTCCCCATCTTGCGCTTGAACGCGAAGACGGTCCCCTCCGGGTTGGAGATCGCCTGACGACGGGCGGGTTCGCCGACGATCAGCTGTCCGTCCTTCGTGAAGGCCACGTACGACGGGAACGCCTTCCCGCCCTCCGCGGTCGTGCCCTCGGCGCTCGGGACGATGACCGGCCGGCCGGCTTCGAGGACGGCGGCCGCCGAGTTGCTGGTTCCTAGGTCGATTCCTAGAATCTTTGCCATGTTGGTTACTCCCCGGGGGATCCCTGCCGAAGGCGGTATCGACCCCGGATTTCAGGAATAGTGAACCATATCTCGTATAAAAAGACTACTCACTTCCACCTCAGAGAATCTACCCTCTCCGAGGGGGAATCCGCAGGAGACGGAGCACCGCGGCGTGGAGCCTCCCGTTCGTCCCGACTCCGTCGCCGCCGTAGATCGTCGTCGATCCCTTCCAGTCCGTGAACCGGCCCCCCGCTTCCGCGAGGATCGGGACCAGGGGCGCCGCGTCCCACGGGGACATACCGGCGTCGAGCATCACTTCGGCGCGGCCGGTCGCGACCAGGGCGTACCCGTACCCATCGCTCCATCCGCGCTGGCTCGCGGTCGCCTCCCAGAG
>JASHVA010000120.1 GCA_030039715.1 Thermoplasmata archaeon
GTTTCAACCGTTCTCCCCGGATTCCGAGCCTGCGAGCCACCCGCGTCGTCCTTTCGCTGTCCGCCTCGTTGATGAACTCCTCTCCGCAATGGGGGCATCGATCTCCTCGTTCGACAAAGGCCAACCCCTCAACCTCCGAGAGTATGTCGTCCACCGGCTGAAGGACGCCCCTTCCACAAACTGGACACTTCATTCGCGGACCGACCGAATTGTAAGCCGGTTCATAGGGGAACTGCTTCCGCAAGCACTTGCGGTTTAACCGACCAATTAAGGGACTGCTCATCAAAGACATCCACCGTCCGGTCGATAAGTGCCGCTAGTTCCCGGCGCAGACGAAACAGATCGAACAAACCGGCACGTGGCCCCCAATCTACTAGGAGATCGACGTCACTCTTCCCGTCGGCCTCCCGACGACGGACGGAGCCGAACACCCGGACATTAAGAGCGCCATACTTTCGTGCCAAACGAAGAACTGCCGCGCGATGGGGACCGAGGACCTCTCCGATTCCGAGACCGTTCCCAAGATGGACGGGACGAATCAGCGCGACATTCCAATTTCGTGACTTGCATCGCGCGCAGAGGCGAGGAGGGCGATTTCGCACTCGCCAGGTGTAGATACAGCGGTAACAGTGAGCGATGCGGCCCTCAAGTTCGGTCATGGGAGGCGATCAGGCCCGTCGGGGTCGTTGATTGTTATGGCTGTTCACGAGCGCGGACGTCGGTTGGCTGCACGGGTTCCTTGTCTGGTACGTGTGTCGCACTCAAAAACCAACGCATCCAGCGGATCTCGTCGCTGGAAATCCCGAGCCATGAGACCAATCACACTGCCATCCTCGGTAGAGCTTGAGACATTCTCCTCGAACTCCCTTGGTAGGGCAGTCGGTTCTATTACCATCGAACTGTGGACCAGCGATCGCCGCCCCCACGAAAGCCTTATGTTCGATATATCGAATACATGTCCACTTAAGAGAACATGCGTTTTGTGGACCCTCTTGACGGAGTGCTGGGCAGTTCGATCCGCTTGCGCCTCCTGAGGGCTCTCTGGCGGTTCTGGCCTCGAGGACTCACCGGCCGGGAACTGGCACGTGCCATTCGGGCCTCCCCATCCCGGGTGATTTCTGAACTGGGCTCGCTGGAGTCTGAGGGAGTCATCTTCAAGGAGGTGGCTGGCCGCTCCCATGTCTGGAGACTTGCTGAGGGGCACCAACTATTCCCGGCCCTCCGCAGTCTCTTTCGGGCCGAGGCGTCGGTCCGCCCTGCGCTGATCTCAGAACTTCAGCGCACGCTACAGGACCTGCCCGTGGAGAAGGCGATGCTCTTCGGTTCGGTGGCGCGGGGCGATTCGGGGCCTCAGAGCGACGTGGATCTTTGGATTCAACTTCGCACGCCGGCGGATCGTGATGAAGTGGAGGACGCGCTGAGTGAGGCGAGCGCGAAGTTCGCCCTGCGGTTCGGTAATCCCATCTCAGGATTGGTCACGGACCGCCGGCCTCGTCCGGGCGCGTCCTCCACCGAACTCCGGCGACGCATCCTGGCCGAGGGCATCGAGATCGAGTTGGGAAAATGACCGGGGGGCGAACTAAGGCGGTACCTCGGGGACGAACGGTCATCTACCTGAGTCGGGCAGAGAATCTGCTCCGAACGGTGGATTGGGCGCTCCGCGAGTCGAATGCCGACGGCGCCGCGACGAATGCGATCCACGCGGCCATCGCACTGGGGGATGCCTACACGGTTCACTTCTTGGGCGAGCGGAGCCGCGGACAGGACCATCACGAGGTCTTTGCCCTGGTTTCCCGGTGCAGGGCTCCGAAGTCGCGCGATGTGCAGCGCTTGCTCCAGCAACTGATCAATCGGAAGAGCGCGGTCGAATACGAGGACCGGGAAGTCCTTCGCTCCGAAGCCGAGGAGCTGGCACGACTGGTCCGTCGCTTGGACGCCGTCGTTCGCCTCGCCATCACCGCCTAACGGCGCTCCCCACGTCCGGCGAATAGCGGCGTTCCAGGCCCCGTGGCCCGGTACATAGCTGGCCGGGTCAGAACGGCGGACGAAAGATGGCACTCGAGTTGCCTTCGCATAGGTGTAACAGCCGATACACCCAAGAGATGCGCAGGGGTCGCGGAGGAGGGACCGAGAGTTGAAGCCCGAATTCATCGGCGCCGTAGGCGTCATCACGAGCGACCTCGCCGCAGGTCGATCGTTGTACGTGAGCGACCTTGGACTCCCGCTAAAACAGCTCAGAGATACCAACTTCCTGCACACGGACAAGCTGCCAGGGAGTCGGTACTTCGGGGTCTGGCCGCTATCCGAAGCGGCGAAGGCATGCTTCGGCAGCGCGTCCTGGCCGAGGGGTCGCCCGATTCCTCAGATGTTCATCGAGCTTGAGATGGCGAGTCCCGCCGGCGTAGTCCGCGCCGCCGCCGAGCTGGAGGCGAAGGGACACCACCTCTTGCACGGTCCGCGGACGGATCCGTGGGGCCAGACGGTGGCCCGGTTGCAGACCCCCGACGGGCTGATCGTCGGGCTGTCGTACGTCCCATGGATGCATCGAAGGGTACGGCGCACCTCCAAGCGCAAAGCCAGGGCGCGTTCGCGCTAGCCACCAATCCAAGACGTCTCGTCGAGACCTTCGAAATGAGGGTCGGCCGTAAGCACACCCGCACCGAAATGTCGCGCGAACGCGAGAATCAGAGAGTCCGCGAAGCTGGGCGAGTCGAGCCCCCGCGAACGCGAATGTTGACGCAAATCCCGGTCCGACCGGTGCACTTCGAGAGCGACGCCGACCTCGATGGGACGTACTGAGCTAAGATCACTCACTGCCCGCAGGTGACCCGCGATCCGTTCGGGCGACATCCCTTGACGCACGAACACGCGGGCCACTTCGGCGAGGACGATGTCCGGCGTGAGCAGCTCCTCGCCCGACTCGATAACGGCTCTCACTTTCGGTCCGGACCGGCCCGCCGTCAGCAGCTCGATCCACGCGAACGAGTCAACGATCAGAGTCAAGGCGGTCGGACTCCCGGAAGGGTCGCGCGCCCTTCGCGCTGCCGTAGATCTGGGCGACGAGCTCTTTCCGCTTCAGGAGCAGGAGAGACCGGATCGCCGCATCGAGCGATCCCGCTTGAATCGCGCGACGGAATCGCTCGAGTTCGGCGAGGGTTGACCTCGACACTCGCACGGAGGTCTCGGCGGTCGCCATCACGGCGTGCATGCTGCATGCCTCATATAAACTTCACGAGAGGTATGCAGGATGAACGATGTGTGACGACGGAGGATGTGTTGCCAGGGCCTTTCCACCGGTCAGCCGCGCGGGACCCCTTTGCGGCGGGCGATCCGAAGAATCGCCTCGACGGATCGATCGACATCGGCCACCGTTGTGGCCCAGGAGCTCACGCTGATGCGCATCGCGGCCGTTCCGTGCCACACGGTACCGCCGGCCCAACAGGTTCCATCGCGTTGGGTCTCCGAAATCACGCGCTGCGTCTCGGCGTCGTCCCCGAACGACACGAGGACCTGGTTCAGTACTACGTCGTTCAGGACTCGATAGCCGGCCTGCCGAAACCGGTCCGCGAAGCGGGCCGCGTGCTGACAGCACCGCTCGACCAGTTCCGCAACACCGGTCCGGCCGAGATTTCGCAAGGCGGCCCACGCGTCAATCCCCCGGGCGCGGCGGGACATCTCGGGCGTGAACTCCATGAATTCGCCCGCGCCGCTCGTGGGAAGGTAGGCGGCGGGTCCGGAGGACATCGCCTGACGCAAGGCGTCCCCGCGGCGGACGAAGACGATACCGCTGTCGTACGGTACGTTCAGCCACTTGTGACCGTCCACGGCCCAGGAGTCGGCGTCCTCCACTCCGTCGGCGAGTGCGCGACGTCCGGGGGCCGCGCGGGCCCAGAGCCCGAACGCACCATCGACGTGCACCCAACCCCCACCGGCGTGAGCCCATCGCGCGATCGGTCGAACGGGGTCGAACGCCCCGGAGTTCACATTTCCCGCCTGAGTGCACACAATGAAGGGGCCCTCGACGCTCGGGAGTCCGCTCGCCTTCATCCGGCCCTGTTCGTCCACCGGAATCCGGACCAGCCGATCGCGCCCGAACCCAAGGAGCGTGATGGCCCGCAGCACCGATACGTGAACCTCTTCCCCGACCACGACCGTGATCCGCGGCGAATCGGCCATCCCATTCTTCTCGAGGTCGTACCCGACTCGCGCGAGTACATCGTGTCGGGCGGCCGCGAGCGCGGCGACGTTGGCCAGCGTGTCCCCGGTGACGAACGCGCCGCGAACGCCGGCCGGTAGGCCCAGGAGATCCTGCGCCCAGTCGAGCGCCGTCTGTTCCAATCGAGCGGCGACCGGCGACATGACTCCGACCGCTGCATTCTGGTTCCAGGCGCCGGCGAGCCAGTTGGCCGCGAGCGAGACGGGCAGACCGCTACCGATCACGAATCCGAAGTATCGCCCGCCGGCGCTGGCTACCGTGGCGCGGGATCCGATATCGTCGAGGTCCCCGACCACACGTTCGGCGCTCACTCCCGTCTCCGGGATCGGGCCCGACAACCGGCCCAAGGCTTCGACGTCCTCGGGCGTGGGGGCTACGCGCCTCTCCGGGAGCTGCTGGAGATATCGGTCCGCCCGGTTCGCTGCGTCCGAAAGTATCGACTGCATTCACGCCACCTCGCTCGCGCGGAGGCGGGGTTCAGGAATAAGGCTCGCTTCGGGCGCCGTGGCACAAGGTTACGCCATCACTTGTGCGGTCGAGTGAACCACCACTCGTTTCCCCACGAATCCCGGACCCCGCCGCGTCGTCCGTCCTCCGCGTCGGTCGGCGCGCGAACGCTCGTCGCCCCGGCCGCGATGGCTCGTTCGTAGGCCGCATCCGCGTCCGGAACGTAGAGGTGGAGCATCGCGGGGAACGAGGAGCGGCCGTGCGGAGCTTCGGCGACCATCACCAGCGAGTCGTCGATTCGCAGCTCGAGGTGGTTGACCTTCCCTTCCTTGTCCAGCACCTGGAAACCGGGCGTTCCCCCGATCCCGTCCTGGATGAAGTGGCCGAGCGCCGCGGCGTTCCGGACCAAGAGATAGGGTGCGAGCTTCGGCGTCGTGATCGGCTCCATGCAGGGAGCATCGCGCTCGGGCAGAAAAGGGGCCCACGGGGGGTATGGAACGGTGGGTGCAAGTGTCCTTGCGACTCGGAGTTCTCCGGAGTCGTACGGAGGAATTCGGGAGGGGCGACGGCCTCCATCAAATAGCCCGGATACGGTGACGCAGCATGCCGATCTTCACGACCAAGGACAAGGAGCAGATCTACTACAAGGACTGGGGAACCGGGCAGCCGGTCGTGTTCAGCCACGGATGGCCCCTGAGCGCCGACGCATGGGAGGACCAGATGCTGTTCCTGGCCTCGCACGGCTATCGTTGCATCGCGCACGACCGCC
>JASHVA010000121.1 GCA_030039715.1 Thermoplasmata archaeon
ACGCGGAACCGCGTACCCCGTCTGTGCCCTCGCTGCAAGTCCGGCTACTGGAACGCTCCAAAGATCGAGCCGCTGAAACTGGGTCACGGCCTCGGGATGGATGAAATCCTTCTGCCGGTGCGCGGAAGGATCCTCGAGTTGGGTCGCAAATACGGAGCCGAGGACCTCCGCGTCTTCGGATCGGTGCGTCGCCGGGAGGCCGGACCCCGGAGCGATGTGGACCTGCTAGTCCGCTGGACGGCAGGCAGCTCGCTGCTCAACGCCGCGCGGCTGCGTCTCGAGCTCAAGGAGTTGCTCGGTCGAGAGGTCGATACGGTCGACGAGCGGGCGCTCCACTGGGCGATCCGTCCTCAGGTCCTAGCGGAGGCGGTACCGCTGTGACTCGACGAGGCACCGAGTCGAGGCGACTCGTCGACGACATTCTCCAGTACGGGCGGACCATCGCCCACTGGGTTTCCAAGGGACACGAGGCATTCCTCGACTCCGAGACGGGATCGCAGGCCACGATCGAACGTCAGTTCGAGATGATCGAGGAGGCCGCAAACGCGCTCGGTGCCTCGTTTCGAGAGTCGAACCCACAAATCCCCTGGGCCCCGATCTTCGAGATACGCAACGAGATCTCCCATCCCTACCAACTTCAGTATGATTCTGAGAGGCTCTGGGTATTCGTCCGGGACGAACTTCCGAAGATCCTCGCCCGTCTACGTCGCCCGATCTATCCAGATTAGCCGACCGATCGGTCCGTGATCGGCGGTTCGCGGGAGTCATCGCCTCGCGCCACCACTTCTGTGCAGTCTCGGTTGCAGCCGCGGCACGCGAATTTCATCCGGTGGGCAGGGCGAGTCTCGCTGGTCGCCGCCGTCGCCGCTGAACCCATGAGAATCGTGCGCGCGACCATCGTCGTCATCGTAGTTACCGAATAGGTAACTACATATGCCCAGTTCGCCTCTCCGCCCTCGATGCCGGCGGCGTCGGATCGAGCGCTCGAGACTTTCTGCGGTAGTCGTGTCCGACTGTTGACCCTAGCCGTTTTGGCGGCCGCCGACGCCCCGTTGACGGGGTACCGAGTAGCCGCTGTGGCGCAGCTCCCGCGAGCGAAGGTGTACCCCGAGCTCCGAAAGGCACTCTCGACCGGGGTCGCGAGGAAGACTGCCGCCGGCTTTTCCCTGGTGGACCCGGACCTGCGGCAGCTGTTCCGGAAGCGGGTCCGAGTGACTTGGGACGAGGTTTGGGATGCGCCGGAACGGCGGTCGGCAGAGGCGGTCAACCTTGAACTCGAAGGTATTCGCCGGAGTCGGAGCAAAGTACCGCTGTTCGATCCCAACAATCGAATTCCGCAGAGCGCGCTGCGCGAACTTCAGAGAGATCCCGAGAAAGATCGAACGCTTGTTCGCCTCGGCTTCCGGCCCTCCGCTCGCAAGCGAGTATGAACGAGCGGGAGGCCGCGGCGTTGGTGCTCGCGGAGCGAGCGCCGGATCTTCGGCTGCGACTGTTCACGGCTCTGCTTACGGCTGAATCCGGTCTAGGTCTCGACGGGTTGATGGTCGTGGGCGGGTCAGCGATCGAGATCTACACGGGAGGCTCCTACGTTTCCGGTGACATCGACTACGTCGCCGACTCCCGGGAGGCGATCGCAAGAGTGCTCCGGCGATGGGGCTTCAAGGAAGAAGGCAAGTGGTTTTCGAAAAAAACGTGGTCCTTGTTCGTGGACGTCATGGAGACGCACGGAACAGGCTCGAGGCGCTTGTCGCGGGTCATCATCACGAAAGTTGGACCGTTTCGGATCGCCGCAATCGAGGACCTGCTCGTGAAACGAATGCGAGAGGCGATCAGCTGGCAAGGCCGGGAAGAGGCATTCGATCAGGCCGTGCTACTGGCTCGCCACGCGGACTCGGTGGACTGGAAGTACGTCGAGTTCTTCGCGTCGAAGGAGAACTGGCTGCCGCAGTACCGTCGATTACGGCGAGAAGGGAAGGACCGCGTCGGGAGGCGCCCTGGACGGTCTCGTGCCACGGGGTAGGGCTCCGGCGACGCGGTGTCCGCACGAGGTTGCGCGCAACTGTCGATTGCAGCTGGGCCCCCCGACCGAGCCCCCACTCGCCCGTGGAGTTGAGTCGAATCCGAAGCGCTTCGGCCCGACCTTGTCGCTACCATAAGTAGCGGCGGTCGATGGAACCTCGGAAGGATCACGAATCATGACCTCGGTCAAGAAGGCATCCAAGAAACCGAGCTCGACGAGCGGTCATCGAAGGTTGGTCGCGGACGAGTTTGTATCGATGGACGGTGTGCTGCAGGCGCCCGGAGCTCCGGAAGAAGACCCGGAGAGCGACTTCCGGCTCGGCGGCTGGTCGATGACGTACTGGGACGAATTGATGGACCGCACGATGGGCGAGACCATGTCGAAGCCGTCCGAACTCGTCCTGGGTCGCAAGACCTACGACATCTTCGCGGCGTACTGGCCCACGCGCAGCGATCGGAACGGCCGCGCGCTCAACGCAGCCGTCAAGTACGTGGCTTCTCGGACGGCCCGGAAGCTCGAATGGGAGAATGCGAAACTGCTCGAGGGTGATGTCGCCTCCGCCGTCAAAGATCTGAAACAGAGGGCCGGCCCCCCCTTGCACGTCATCGGAAGCGGCAATCTCCTGCAGACGCTCCTCAAGAACGACCTCGTGGACGAGCTCGAGATATGGGTCTTCCCGGTCGTCCTCGGGAGCGGGAAGCGCCTGTTCGGCGACGGCGCCATCCCTACGGCGTGGAGGCTGACCCGCAGCATCACGTCCGGTACGGGTGTTCTGCTGCAGCACTACGAACGCGCCGGAGAGATCGTGTTCGGCCGGCCACCGTGAATCTGCCGCGCTAATCGATCGTCCGGCGGGCAATCGAGCCCGCTCCGCCCGATCGGGGCTTCTCGAGGATCAGATCGAATACGTGCCAGTGTTTCCGGCCCTTGGGCGTACGCCCCTCCTCCTCCGACTCCCGGAAGAGGTCCACCCGGTAGCCCTTCGTCAGGGCACGGGTTTGTCGGAGCGTGTGAAAGACCATCGACTTGGTTCCCGCCCACTCGTCACGGTCGCCGAACAGCTGGCCGGCGAAGTGGCCACCGGGAACTACGGCGCGACGGATCGCTTCCCACACGCCGGGGAAGTCCGCGGGAACGAGGAAGGGAAGGCAATAGCTCGCGTACACCAGGTCGGCCTTCGGAAGGATCAGCCCTTCCATGGGCGCGGTCCGCAACGAGAGCCGATGACGCAGTCGGTTCGGCACCCGGCGCGAGAGAAATTTGGCGGCCGCCGGGTCCCCGTCGATCCCGATGACCTCCCAGCCTCGTCGCAGCAACTCCAGCGTATCGTTCCCGGCTCCGAATCCGAGTTCAACGGCGAGTCGCCGCCGACGGCGTCCCCCCTCCCACTCGAGGTGAAGCAACGTGCGCAGGAGAAGCTCTCGTGGGGGGCGACCCGCGGTCCACCGATAGTACGATGGCCAATCCCGTCGGACCCGAGTTGTCCGCCTGGGCGACACGTCTCTCTCACCCCACCGTGGCAGATTAGACGGAGGGAGTACCGACTCCCGGGCCCGGACCGAACGGGCGCGTCCGCCGGACGGCTCGGCCAGCGGGGCTCCCGGCTGCGCACAGTTTTTTTCGGGCAAATCCTGAGGTCCGAGTGGCGATTTAGATGAATCTGAATCAGGTGACGGTTCCCTCGGCCAACGTGGAAGCGTCGGTGGAGTTCTATCGACGATTGGGGCTCCGGCAGATTGTCGAGACGTCCCCCGACTACGCCCGATTCGAGTGCCCGGACGGCGACACGACCCTCTCGATTCACCGCGTCGAGCAGGTCGGGCCAGGACCGGGCGTTGTGGTCTTCTTCGAGTGCGATGAACTCGACGATGAGGTGGAGAAACTCAAGGGTCGAGGGCTCCGATTCGACTCCGACCCCGAGGACAAGCGCTGGCTTTGGCGTGAGGCCTACCTTCGCGACCCGGACGGCAACTCGATCTGCCTCTTCCAAGCGGGGAAGAATCGACGATATCCGCCGTGGCGCGTAAACCGGCCGTCGCCCTAGCTCTCCCCGCGGCC
>JASHVA010000122.1 GCA_030039715.1 Thermoplasmata archaeon
GTGTCGACGGTCTTGAGGTCCGAGAAACTGCGCTCGATCTCGTCCCGCGTGAGCGCGCTGTAACGGGCGCGCTCGACTCGGATCGTCGGGTGGACCTGCTGGAGGAGCTCGAGGCATTCCTGGCCGATCAGCTCGCCCTCCCGGTCGAAGTCGGTCGCGATGATCACCCGGTCGTAGTTCCGCACGATCGACTGGAGGGCCGTGACGATCCCGGTCTCCGTCACCCGCTTCAGCGGCGGGGTTTCGAGGAGGCGGGGCAGGCCGGCGAGGGTCCACTCCTTGAGCTCGGGCGGATAGTCGAGCTCGACGATGTGCCCCCGCAGGCCGACGACGGCGTACGGACCGTCCGCTCGCTCGAACTCGAAGACGTTCGTCCCCTGGATCCGCGAGCGCTTCATGCGCCCGTCCGAGAGGACCACCGCGATCCGGAGCGCGGTGTTGAACTTCTCCGCCACGACGAGCGTTCGCTGCTTCGCCACGACCCGAAGAGGCCGGGACGCCTAGATAAGACTCCCCCGCCGCCGGCGAAGAAGGGCGCGTCTGAACGTGGGCGCGCGCGTTCGACCGGGCCGTACGACCGTGCTCCGGCCGAAACGGCTTGAGGGAGGTTCGCCTGCCCCAGCGATGCCCGTACTGGAGAATCCCGAAGAGAACCCGTGCTTCGGCTGCGGACCGCACCACCCACGAGGCCTTCGCTTACAGTTCGAGCGGTCGACCGCGTCCGATGGCGTCGAGGAACTGCGGACGGTGTTCACGCCGGGTCCGGACGAGATCGGTTGGCCCGGACTTTTCCACACGGGACTTCATTTCATGGTCCTCTACGAGGTCTCCTACTGGACGGCGCTCACGCTCGGCGGCCGCCTCATGGTCAGTACGGGCCCCGGGACGTACGAGCACCGCCGTCTGCCCCGAGTGGGCGTGGCGCATCGGGCCCACGCTCGACTCGGTCCCGAGAGCGCCGAAGGGCGAACGATCGAGGCCGTCTCCGAGAGCGTCGACGGCCGCCGCTGCGGCTCGTTGAGGACCCTCTGGCGACCGGTGACCCGGGAGGAGGTCTCCCGCGCCCGGCTCGAGCTGCCCGCCTACCTGATCGGTGAGATACCGGAGTAGTCCCAGGCGTCCGGCGGACCCCCGGGCCTCCCGTAACGAACTCAAATATCCGGAACTCTCCCGTCGGCGGTCGGTGCCGCGGTAACTCAGTTTGGGAGAGTGCAAGACTGAAGATCTTGAAGCCGCCGGTTCAAGCCCGGCCCGCGGCATCCCCGACCTAGTCTCTCTTCCGGTCCGGCAAGCTCGGAAGCCCGCACCGGCGTCCCGCAGCGGGGGTTTCCGCCGCGTCGAGAGGTTCATCTACCCGAATTCCGCATCGAAACGCCGTGCTCCCCTTGGGGAGCGCGGGCGAAGCCGAACGGAGCGAAGTCGGATGAGCGGAACGTGGAAGGTATTGGGCGCCTCGGCGACGATCGGAGTGGCGTTGTTGATGGCCCTCAGCGGCTTCGCGGCCGCCAGCGGGAGCGGCTACAATCAATCGTACACTCAGACCCCGACGAACTCGAACACGAACGTCGGCTTGACCGCGGTCAGTTCGAGCTATACCTCGGGGGCGCAGCTCACCGTCTCGTTCAGCGTCGCCGGCACGGTGATCCTCAACAGCGAGGACTACGGCTACTGGGTGTACTTCGGCGGTACGGGGGCGACCAATGAGACCGCGATCGTGGAGTTCTCGAACAACACGACCGCCGGATCGTACTACGGTTCGTCCTCCAACAGCTACGCCTACGGGTCCACTTCGTTCACGACCTCGAACGGCGGTGCGACGCTGAGCTTCCTGTTCAACGTCTCCCTCGTGGGACCGGCGTCGACGTTCGCCATCGACGCCTGGGCCTGGTACTCGAGCTCCTCGTCGACCCAGTTCAGCTGGCTCGGCACGGACTACCAGAACAACGGAGGGGGGACGGGCGTCTCGTGCACCGATTCGAGCTGCGTCACCAACGCCGCGAACAATCTGTTCAGCGGGTTGCTCATCCTCGCCATCATCGGGATCGTCGTCGTGGTCGTGATCATCGTGGTCGTCGTCCTCGTGGTCACGCGCCGGCGGCGGCCGCCGACCGCCGCGCCCCCGCCCGGCGCGCCCGGCTGGGCCCCCCCGCCGGCGCCCGGGATGGCTCCACCGCCCCCGCCTCCGGGCGGTGCGATGCCTCCGCCCCCGCCTCCGCAGTGAACGGGCGGAACCGGCTCGCGCCAACCCCTTCTCTGGCCCTCTGCGACGGAGGGCAATGATTGAATTCGCGCATCGTCATCCGGAGCGGATGGCCCGCCGCTTCGCGCGCTTTCGCCGGGAGGTACCGCCGGAGTCGCTCGAGTACGAACTCGTTCCGCAGGACGGGCTCTGCCTCAACGTCTTCGCGATCGTGCGCGCGCCGGGCGAACCCGGCCGCGTGCTGTTCGGCCGACTCGACCCGGCCCAGCCGTGGCTCGAGCTGGCCGGTCTGGGGCCGGAGCGCGTCGCCCGGATCGGCCGACGCTGGATGCTGCCCGCGACGCAACTCCTCGTGCTGGAGTCTCCGGACGAGGCCCTCCGGCGGATCGGACGCGAACTCCTCGGCCGGGAACTCTCCGGCCTCCCGACGCCGAAGGTCTTCTCCGAGACGTATCCGCGGACCGGCCACGCCGCGAACGACCCGCACTGGGACCTTCACTTCCTCTACGACCTCGCCTGGCCCGCCGGCGAGCCGTTGCCGCACGCGCCCTGGGCGGAGACCGGGTTCCTGGAGGTGGCGACCACGCCGCGCGCCGAGATCGGCCGGAGCCACGCCGACGTGCTCGACCTGATCGGGCTCTCCGCGCCCGGCTAGGCCCCGGCGGGCGTTCAGCGGTCGGGCACGAACCACACGTCGGTGACGAGGTACTTCGGGTTCGGGTCGAAGACCGCCTTCACCGGCATCCCCACGTAGAGCTCGGACTCCACCGCGTCCTTGAGGCGGGCGAGGAGCAGGCTGCCCGCCCCGTCGAACTCGACCATGATGAGGTTGTACGGGGTCTCCTTGAGGAACGCCTCGCTGCCGAAGTGGCACGTCGTCCAGGAGTGGATGCGGCCGGTCGTCGGGAGGTCGATCCACTCGGTCGGGGCACCGCAGACCATGCAGTGGCCGCGCGGCGTCGCGTAGACGAACCGGCACTTCGGGCGCCGGCAGCGCGAGCCCCGCAGCTTCCCTTCGGCGAGCCCGAGGAAGAACGGCGAATCCTCCGCGTAGCTGTGGATGTAGTTGATCGAGTACGGGTAGCGGATGACGAGGCTCTCCACGCCCTCCGCGTCGCGGAAGATCGCGGCGCCGGTGTTGTCGAGCTCGGCCTGGACGTCCCGGAACTTCGTGAACGTCGGGGGCCGCGCTCTCATCGGAACCCCCGCTCGAGGACCGAGACGGTCACGGCCGAGCCGGTCCCCGCGTGGCTGTGGATGGCGCCGCGCCGGGCGTTCGGGATCTGGAGCGTCCCGTCCCCGAAGTGCTTCGCGATGGTGCCCTGGAGCTGCCAGAAGGCGAAGACGCCCTGCATGAGGCCGGTCGCGCCGACCGGGTGGCCGCAGGCGATCAGACCGCCCGACGGATTCACCGGGATCGACCCCGCGTTCGGGACCTCGAATCCGTAGTCGATCCCCTTCAGGAACGGGTCTCCCTGCTCGGTGAACGCGTACCCCTGACCGTACCGGCAGAGCCCGAGGTCCTCGTACGTCTGGATCTCGCTGGACGCGTAGGCGTCGTGCAGCTCGATGAAGTCGAGCTGGCGGTTCGGGTCGGTGATGCCGGCCATCTTGAACGCCTCGAGTCCGGCGGCGCGGCCGGCCCGGAAGGAGTGGATCCCGGGGTAGTCGAGCTCGTCGTAATCGCTCGCCCGCTC
>JASHVA010000014.1 GCA_030039715.1 Thermoplasmata archaeon
GGCGCGTGGTACTCCGTCGCGCACGACCGCGGCGAGGCCCGCGACGTCGTCCATCTTCAACGCGCCTGCGGGGCGGCCCGGTGTCAGTTCTTCGACACGGAGTCGGAGCTCGGCTGCCGGGACCTGTGGGCGGCGCGCCAGGCCCGGGTCGTCGAGGAGCGCGTCGGCTGGGCGCGCGTCGCGACGATGCGGCCCGAGGAGCCGGTCAAGCACGCTGTGATCTCGCCGCGGCCGGACCTCTACGACCCGGGACCGAAGTGGCTCGGCCCGCACACCGTCGAGGGCTACCGCGCCCTCCGCGAGCTCACCGAGGAGCTCGCCGTTCTTGCCGGGGTCCGCGGGTACTGGGTCGTCGTCCACCCGTACCGTGTGTCGCGGGGCCGGTGGTCCGCCCGCCACGGGTGCGTCGAGGGGTTCCACTTCCACTTCATCTGCCACGGCAACATCCGAAAGACACCGCTTGGGGGCTGGGGCGAGCTCGACCCCCGGTTCAAAGGGTGGTTCGTAAAGAACCTCGGACCGCGACGAAGCGTCTACGCCACGGCCGAGTACCTGCTCAGTCACGCCGGGATCGCGGTGCGGATCCCCCCGCCGGGGCCGACGCCCGGACCTGTATCTCCGCCGGGCGGCGAGTCACCTATAGGCGAGATATCCGCGCCCCGCCCGCCCGTGCTGACCAGTTCGTGGGGCGGCGATTGGTCGACCAGGGGGTTCACGCCCCCGGAACCTCTCGAAGACGACGCGGGCGAGCCGCTCGAGGCGATCCCGGTGCGCCTTTGCCCCCTCTGCGAACGTTTGGTCCCCGAGCACGAGTGGTTCCGCGTCGTTTACGTCGGCAAGGAGGGTCCGCCGCCCGAGCCGGTCGTCAGCACCCGCGACGAATGGCGAGCGGTGGCGCTCGCCCTGTTCGCCGAGCCGACCGACGGAGCGCCCGAGGAGGACCTGTTCGCCAGGAGGGAATCGCGGGCGGACGGTCTCCGGCAGTGGGTCGACCGTCGGCTCGAGGCCGACCGCCACCGGAACGCCGCGGTGCGCCGCGGTCTTCGTCGGGACGGGATGGGTGGCGCCTCGATCGACGATCTGAGGGGGAGCGCGTGAGGGAACCCTGGGTCCGGTGCCGTCGCTGCGGCCAGTCCTACCCGGCCTCGCAGCTCGTCAAGCACCGCCTCGAGGACGCGGAACGCCGATCCCGGCAGGCGCGGTGGCTCGGGGGGACCGCATGAGCCCCGCCGCCCCGGCCGTCCCCGTCGAGACCGTCCGGTGGGTCGACGGGTCGTGGTGCTGCCCGAGGTGTGCCTTCGGCGGCCGCCACGCGACGGTCGCCGGAATCCGGACTCACTTCCGACGTGCGCACCCGGACGCGCTCCCCTGTCGCCTCTCGTTCCCCGTCCCGCCCGCGCTGCGGCGGCCGTCCTCACCTCAAGAGCCATGACCGCAACCGAAACGAAAGCCGCCCGCCGCGCCGCAAAGGCCGCCGAACGTCGACGTCGACGCTGGGGACCGTCGGGCCGCCCCTTCAGCCCACGGTTGCGTCGCGCGGGCCGGTGCGCGCTGCCCTGCCTCTTGAACGACCAGCGCGGCGGGTCCTGGGCCAAGAATACCCAGGACCACGCGTGCCTCCTCCCCGTCGGGCACCCGGGCGCCTGCGACTTCGGCCCGCGCTGCGGAGCTCCGCCGCCCGAGCTCCGCGATCCCGGACGGGCCCTCGAGCGGCCGGCGCCGGTGGGGGTCGCCCCATGAGGAGGACCGCGGGGGACGGGCCGGCGCTGCGCGGGACCCGGCGGCGGCGGGCCCGCTGGGTTCGGCGGCAGCTCGGGTTCAAGGTCGAGCTCAGCCCCGAGCAGGTCCGAGCGATCGCAGCCTGGAGCGCGTCCCCGACCGAGGCCCGCGACCGGGATCTCCGCCGCGACCGACGCGGCGGCGTCGTGACGGGGCCGCTGACGTTCCTCTTGGTGCTCCTCCTCCTCGGACTCGCGTTCCTCATCTGGCTACACTTCGCCTCGGGAGGCCGGCTGTGAGCCCGACCCGCCGTACGCCTCAAAGCGGAGGACGCAGGTCCGACCTCGTGACCGACCTACTCCGCGGCGACCTCAGTGCCGAGCGCGAGGCGGAGGTGCGGGCCGCCGTCCGCGCCGCGATCTCCGACGGCGGGCCCCGCGAGCCGGAGCGCGAGCCCGACGACCCGCCGACCCCCGCGGACGGCCCCCCGGCGCCCTGGGACCGAGACGACCCCCGGTGGCCGAAGGACGAGTACGGCCCTGTCGAGGCGTGCCCGTTCTGCGGCGGGCCGGCTCCCGTCGACGCACCCGAGGTCGTCTGCGTCTCCGGCCGGCACGTCCCCCGAGGCGCCGGGACGGTTCACGACGGCCCGTGCGGCGAGGCCGAGTGCGCCGACCTCGCCAAAGACCCGACTCCGTGCGAGTTCCCCGGCTGCGGCAGGCGCGACCCGATCTGGTGCTACGGCGACGCCTGGTCGGCGCACCGCGGTTGTCTCCCGCGCTGCGCGGAGCCCGGCTGCCGTCGGGTCCCGGTCCGAGGTGGCCCGCGGTGCGAGGAGCACCGGCGAGACCGCGCCCGCGAGCTCACCCGAGAACGAGTCCGACGACTGCGCGAGCGACGTAACGCGGCTGTAACGGTCCCCCATCATGTAACGCACCGCGGAGAGGCCGTCTCAGGTCGTGCGCGCGCACGCGCGCGTAGCGGTTCGGGGCGAGGGGGCCCCGTTACAGCGTTACAGCGGGGCCGATCGGAGCACGGCTCTCAACCGAATCCCGCCGACCAGCCACCGCCGCCACCCACGCGGTCTTCCGCACCGGGTACGGCCGGACGTAGTTCCAACTCGAACCCGTCTCAAGGTCCGTCGTCACCGACGAACGGGCCGGCGCGCGCGTCCACCGGCGCGCCCGGCGCCTCGCCCTCTCGGCGAGAACAGGCGACCCGGCGAAACCGTCGGGCCGGGGGCGGGTGACCACTTGTCAGATTACCACGGGGGCGCGATGATCGCCGCGATCTTGGGGACGCTGTCCGCGATCGCGGCGATCGCGGACGTCGAGAACTTCGTCCCGTCGACCCTGCTCTTCCTCACGCCGGGGGAGTGGGAGATTCTCGCCGTTGTCGGGTACGTCGTCGCGATCGTCCTCTACGTCGGCAGCTCGCGCCCCGCACCTCGGAGCAGCGCCCCGCGCCGCGGCCGGTGGGAGGACGACTGAGCGACCGCGCCAACCCTTTCCCAACCCTTTCCGACCCTCCGAAACGCTCCCGCGGGCGGTAACCTCCGCGGCCGACAACTACGGAGTTTTTACGCGCCGCGCAAAGGGGGGTTGCGTCGTACGCTTCAAGTAACACGGGGCGCCTCGCCCGTTCCGCCGGAGGTACTCCCGGTGGTGAGCGAGCGACCGCAAGTTTCTAACCCGCCGACCGCATACCCACAAACGGCGGCGGCGGCACCGAGGCGGGCCGCCCTTGGGGGCGACAGCCGCCCTCGGGGGACGGGAACGCGGGGAGAGTACCCCCCGCGGGTCCGGCCGCCGTCTCCCTCGTTCGAGGCCAACCTCCGCGAGCTCGCCGATCTCGGCGGGGTCGCGCGAGACGACGCGCTCTGGGCTGTCAGGGATTACGCCGGGGTGGTCGTCGGCGTTCACGACCCGTCTCTGGTCGGCCGCCTGCCCGCCGAGTCGGTCGCCGCCGCTCTACTCGCGCACCTTCGTCGTCGGCACCCGTGGCTCCGCCGCGTCCCCGGCCCGGCGATCTTACCCCTGCTCGGCGACCTGCTGGTCGGTTTCTTCGAGTCCGCGGAGGTTCACTGGCTCCCCTCGCGCGAGGAGAGCCTGGCGCTCGCCACCGGCTTCTTCGAATCCCTGACGCGGC
>JASHVA010000123.1 GCA_030039715.1 Thermoplasmata archaeon
GCACGCCCCCGCCCGAGAAAAGGACTTTCGACGCGCCCCCTACCCCGGCGCCGGAAACCGGCGCGCTCCCCGGCAGATGCTGCGGGCCGGAGAGGAGTGCGGTCGGCCGAGCTTGGCAGAAGCTGGGCCGGGCGCCACCTTTATGCCGCGCGTTCCTAGTCGAGCCGACGGAACGACGTCGTTCCCCCGCGGGGGCCGCGAGGAGCGCGACGGATCTCCCATGAGCGCGGTCAAGACCGAAATCCGGGCCCGTTCGACCCTCGCGCCGGGGCGGCGGCCGGCCGACCTCGCCGTCCTCTACGAGCACCCGGCCTGGTTCGAGAAGGTCTTCGCGGAGCTCGACCGCCGGGGCGTCGATTACGTGAAGCTGCACGCGCCCGACCACTTCTTCGACCTCGACTCCCGGGACCGGTCCTGGCCGGTCCTGTTCAACCGCATGAGCCCCTCGGCCTGGCGTCGCGAGCACGGCAGCGGTCTGTTCTACACGCTGAGCTACCTCTACCACGTCGAATCGCTCGGCACGCGAGTCATCAACGGGTCGAAGGCGTTCCGCCACGAGTTGTCGAAGGCGCTCCAGCTGTCGCTTCTCCAGTCGCTCGAGCTGCCGTACCCGAAAAGTCGCGTGATTCACGCCCCCGAACAAGCTCCGGCGGCGGCCCGAGGGCTCCGGTTCCCGGTCGTGGTCAAGCCGAACATCGGCGGCAGCGGCGCCGGCGTGGTCCGGTTCGACCGTCCGGAGGACCTCCAACGGGCGGTCGACAGTCGCCAGCTCGACCTCGGGTTCGACCACGTTGGCGTACTGCAGGAGTTCATCCCCGCCCGGGGCGGCTTCATCACCCGGGTGGAGACGTTGAACGGGCGGTACCTCTACGGGATCCGGGTCTACCTCAGCGGCCAGACGTTCGACCTCTGCCCCGCCGACATCTGCCAGACGACGGGCGGGCAGGATCTCACCGCGCCCGGATGCGTCGTCGAGGCGAGCAAGGCCGGGCTGCGGGTGGAAGCCTACCAGCCCCCCGACGGGGTCGTACGGGCCGTGGAGACGATCGCGCGGTCCGCGGGGATCGACGTCGGCGGCATCGAGTACCTCGTCGACGATCGGGACGGCGAGATCTACTACTACGACGTCAACGCCCTCTCGAACTTCGTCGCGGACGCTCCCACGGTCGTCGGCTTCGACCCGTTCGTCCGGCTGGTCGATTTCCTCGAGGAGACGATCGACGTTGCCGGGCGATGAGCGCCGGCGGATCCGTTTCGGCTACTGGATGCCGGTCTTTGGCGGCTGGCTTCGGAACATCGAAGACGAAGGGATGGAGGCGAGTTGGCCGTACGTGCGCGATCTCGCCGTCCGCAGCGAGGAGATCGGCTACGATCTCTCGCTGATCGCCGAACTCAACCTGAACGACATCAAGGGCGTACGGGCGCCCGCGCTCGACGCCTGGTCCACCGCCGCGGCCCTCGCCGCCGTGACGCACCGGCTCGAGCTGATGGTGGCGGTGCGGCCGACGTTTCACCTCCCGACGCTGCTCGCGAAGCAGGCCGCCAACGTCGACCGGATCAGCGAGGGGCGTCTCGCGCTGAACGTGGTGTCGTCCTGGTGGGAGGAGGAGGCGCGGATGTACGGCGTCCCGTTCGACGCGCACGACGCGCGCTACGCCCGCACGTCGGAGTGGCTGGACGTCGTCGACGGGGTCTGGTCGAACCCGGCCTTCTCGTACGCGGGTCAGTACTACCGGGCGGAGAACACCGTCCTCGAACCGAAGCCCGTGCGCCGCCCGCGCCCCCCGATCTATGCGGGCGGCGAGTCGGAGGCCGCGAAGTCACTAATCGCGGCGAAGTGCGATGCCTACGTGATGCACGGGGACCCTCCCGACCGCGTGGCGGAGAAGATCCGCGACATGGCGTCGCGACGCGCCGCCCTCGGCCGGCCCCCCCTCGTGTTCGGGGTCGCGGGGTACGCTTGCGTCCGGGACACCGCGGCCGAGGCCGTCGAGGAGGTCCGCCGCATCACCAACGTGCAGAGCCACGCGGCGGGCTACGCGAACTACCAGCAGTGGCTCGCCGGGACCCAGCTGGAGCGATCGATGGCGATCGAGGAGTACTCGGTGTCGAACCGGGGCCTCCGCTCCGGTCTCGTCGGCACGGCCGAAAGCGTCCGCGAACAGATCGCCCGGTTCGAGGCCGCCGGGGTCGACCTTTTGTTGCTCCAGTTCAGCCCGCAACGCGAGGAGATGGAGCGCTTCGCGGACGAGGTGATCCGGCCCCTCGCTTCGCGGCCGGCGTAGGTTCGTGGCCGACCGGCCCTCGTCCGCAGCACGGGCCGCGCCCCGAACGCGACGGCGCACACCCTCCGCCCGGGGTGGCTTCGAGACCGTGGCGTCTGCGGTGAAGGTCGCCGCGGTGGCGCGCGCCCTCCGGCGACGCGGGCTGGACGTGGTGATCGTCGACAGCGCGTCGGCCGCTCGCGCGGCGGTTCTCGACCGGCTCGCCGCGGCCGACGAAGTGCTGGAGGTGACGTCCGAGACACTCCGCGAGATCGGCCTCGTCGGGGAAGGGTCGTCCCCGTCGCCGTACCGGCGGCTCCGGCCGGAACTCGACCGGCTGGGCCGTGCCGGTCGTCGCGAGGAGAAGCGGCGACGGGGCGCGAGTCCGGACGTCGTCATCGGGAGCGTCCACGCGGTGACGTCGCGCGGCGAGCTCCTGGTCGCTTCGGGGACCGGCAGTCAGCTCGGGCCGTACGGGTATGGCGCCGGGCGCGTGATCTGGGTCGTCGGCGCCCAGAAGATCGTACGGGATGTCCCGGAAGGCCTTCGTCGCATCCAACGGTTCGCCGTACGCCGGGAGGACGCGAGGGTCCGCCGGCTCGGCGGGGGCGGCAGCGCCCTCAACAAACTCCTCATCGTCTTCGGGGAGCACCAGCCCCACCGGGCGACCGTCGTGCTCGCCCGGTGTCGGCTCGGCGTGTGACCCGTTGCCGACTCCGGCCCCGCCCGGCTTGCCCGGACGGGGGAGTCGGCGGGACTACCGCGGGCCCGAGGGGTTCCGGACTCGCCGCCGACCGCGCGCGAGGTTAGGGAGAGTTCACGGAAGTTCGAGGCACGGGCTCACGGAGGCACCTCGCTCCCGCCCAGTCCGTTCTCGCGCTGTGGAAGATCCCTCACGAAGGACATGCTGCGCGGACGGCGGCCCGGAGTGTCGGCACGCAACGGAAGAAGACTTCCACCCGCGCTGCGAGGCACGGCCAAAGGCTATAATCAAATGCGTTTGTCCAAAATCCAAAGCGGTGGAATCGATGGACATCCTGTATTCTTCGGACGCGGTGGCAACGGTAGGATCTGATGGCTCGGCACAAGGCCCCTCGGTGCGTCGCGCGGCGAGATTGCCCCTCCTCCGTGAGGGGTTCGGTCAGCGTCCATTGCAAGGCAGCGGTCGGCAAGCATCCGCGGCGCTGCCAGGTCGATATCCGCTTCGCGGAATCATGGTCGCCGCCCTGGTCGTCGCCGTCGTGACGCTCATGTTCGGCAGCACCATCCTGGCCGCCCAAGTCGCGAACCCGGCCGCTTCGCCGTCATCCAGCGCCCCGACGCCGGCCCCGACGGCCTCGACGGCCACCGACGGCGGTCGGGGGCAGTCCGGGGCCCCCGCCCTAGCCCGGGCGATCGGGTCGGCCACCGAGGCCACGGTCCGAGGTCCCACGCTCGTGTCGAGCATAGAGAGCTCGGAGACACCGTTGCCCCACTCGAGCGGGGAATCGGCCCTGCCCGGCGGGGCGCACTCTCTTCCCTCGCAGCGCGACGTTCCGAGGGACGCGATCTACCCGCCAAATCTCCACCTGCTGTCTTCGCCACCGTCGGACCCTTCCGAGGCGATTAGCCCGGGCTACCGAACGTCGCCGGCCCCGATGGGCCTGGCGGACTATGGGCTGGGAGCTCATGGATCAGCTTACTCCGAGTTTGCCTCCGATGTCCTCGGAACCGTCCAGTTGAACTCCTACAATGCCAGTGCCGGTCCCCTCTACGAGGATACGGGAGCGTACTACTGGGACTACGCTGACCCCTACGCGAACCCGACGCCGTGGCAGTCCAGCCTCCAGATGAACACGGTCGTCACCAACGTCTCCTACCCCGGAGCGAACAACGGCAGCTTCTGGACGCAGAACGTCGTGACCTTCCAGGGACCGTACCTCCAGCTCATCGACAACATCTGGAACTTCTCGAATCCGTACGAGTACCTCGCGCCGGATACCCTGTATACCTACGGCGGCGTCGCGGCGTACCCCGAGTTCTACTACGATGACGGCCCCACGCTTCCCGTCGCCTATCCGATGACGATCCAGCTCTACAACAACGCGACGGTGGTCGCCGGTCGCTCGGCGATCACGTTCGGGTACCGGATCGCTGAACCGGGGCACGTCTATGCGGGCGTCTACGACGAGGTCGTGTTCAACTCGACCCCCTCCTCCTCCGTTCCCCTCCTGACCCCCGACTATCTTGTTTCGGGCACGAACCTCACGCCCGCGGGCCCGCTCTACGACGCGGAACTCGTGTTCGGCGGACCCGGCAGCGGCTCGAACGCGATGATCGGTTCGTTGAACGGCTCCGAGTCGATCCACTACCTCGTCGGAGGCAGTTGGGATCCCCCTCGGGCCGCCTACGATTACGGCACCGACACGGGGGAGACCTCGGCGGGGATCGCGGGGTGGTACACGGGCCCGACGGAGCAGGTCAACCAAGGCCCGTCGATGCTCTATGGCCTCTGGAACGCCCGCGGCGGCGTTCCGTCCGGCAACATCGCAGTACACCTATCTCTGGACCCGAGCTACCAGTTCGTCTTCATCGGGACCCGAGGCACCAGCCTGTATAACGAATCGTACGCGCCGTCCACGGCGGCGGGGATCGTCCAGACGTGGCTGCCGCCGGGCTCCTACAAGTTCTCGGGGTGGGCCGACGGATTCGATTCCGGTTTCGGAGAATTCCGCTCGTCGTTCCAAGACACGTTCGGTCTGGTGCCGGACCCCGGCGTCTGGGACGCCCCAGCCTACATGGACGGGTCCGCGCAGGCCCGGGCACTCGGCACCGATGCGACCGGTTGGAATG
Organism: Thermoplasmata archaeon; assembly: GCA_030039715.1. Lineage (GTDB taxonomy): Archaea > Thermoplasmatota > Thermoplasmata > Lutacidiplasmatales > UBA184 > Lutacidiplasma. The sequence goes on from JASHVA010000123.1 coordinate 5,097, forward strand.
GCGTCGGGCCTGTCCGGTTCTTGAACCTAACGATCGACGTCAGCCTGATCTTCAATCACCTGAACGATTTCGGATACACGGAGTTCTCCCTGCTCTGGGCAAACGGGTTCGGCTCCCCCCGAATCTACGTCAGCAATGTCACGCAGGGCCCGAACGTCGACAACGAGACCCTCTACGTCGGGGACGCCCCGGGGGAAGTGTCCAGCGTCCCGGAACTCGGTGATACCTTCGAGGCGTGGGACGTGTCGGCCCCGCAGTTCGCCAACCTGACCCTGCCCGGGGTGGACCTGCTCGGGGCCGAAGAGGGGGGCGCGGTCGCCGTGTGGGACGCCCCCGGGGCGGGCGCCTTCCAGGTGAACAGCACGAACGGTTCCCTTGGGTTCTGGGCGGCGAACTCCCGCTCGGTGTCCGACGCGCATTCGAGCTCAACGCTCAACGGGTTCGCGTTCAGCCTCATGGCGAGCCCGGATGCGGTCGGAACGGATCTCTCGTCGAGCTACTATGGCTACACGGTACAGGCGGACGGTTCCGATAACGGACGCTTCGTGGGCCTCCGGGCGCTCTTCTACAGCGTCGGGTTCACGGCGTACTCGTCGAACGGCACGCGCCTCAGCTCGGTCGTCGCGGAGGTCGACAGCACCGGTGTCAATCTGGACGACGCGATCCACGTCCGGGTGGCCGGACTGTTCGCCAACTCGAGCTCGCTCGGCGTCTTCGGCGACTCCACGAGCTCCCTCGCCGTGGTCTCGGCGAACGTGAGCACCGCGGCGGGGGAGATCCTGACGTCCGGCGTGATCGTCTACGGCGGCAACTGGACGAACATCAGCGACCTCTGGACCAACAACGCGGAAGGGGTCGAATTCCTCGGCGGATCGAACGAGTCGCTGCGGAATGCCGACGTCACGAACGGCTCCCTAGGGGCGCTCTTCATCGAGACGGGGGCGGCCACGGTGGAGAATTTCACCGCGAACAACAGCCTCGGGCTGTTCATCGAGTACAACCTCGCCCGAGTGTCGGTCCGCGGTATCGTGGCGCTCGACGGGGGTGTCGGCGTTGCGGTGTTACTGGGTTCAGGAGTCCGCATTGAGGACGTCCGGGCCCTGGGGGAACCCGGGGACGCGTCGGAGACCCTCGGTGTCGGGGTCGCCGATTCCAACGCGACTGACGTCACGGGGGTTCGGTCGGCGTACGGGGCAGTGGGTGTGAACGTGAGCGCCTCTTCCAACACCACCGTTCGCGACGTCCGGGCTCTCTTCGGCTCCGAAGGTGTCGAGATCTACGACTCGACCACGTCGGCCGTCTCGCACGTCTTCGCACGCGACGGGTCCGTCGGAGTCTCTCTGGACGACGCGACGGGTGCGCTCGTGCGCTCCGTTTACGCCGGCGACCACTCCATCGGGATCCTCGCCGACGACTCGCGGAGCGTCGCCATCCGGGACGTGGTCGCGGACAACCACTCCTACGGTGTCTATCTCGTGAACTCGACCGACGTGACGATCCGCGAGGTGTGGGCGTACCATCACTCGATCGCGGTCTACGTCGCCTAAAGGGCTACGATCGGTCGGCCGATGTCGCACTCGAAGGATCGGACCGGGCGGAGAGTCCCTGCCCTCGCGGCGCGGAGGGTCGGACGAGCGTCCGGGAGAGTACTTCCCGCTCTCCCGGGGGAGTGAGATGCTCGGCCGGTTTCCCTGCCGATTCTCTTTCGCGGACCTCTTCGAGTCGGCGCGGGGTCGACGGATGACCGAGCGAGAGTCGGAACGCTTCCGATTGCTGAGCCAGCCGGAGAAAAATCGAGCCGTCAAAGCTCTGTGCGCGCTGACGCACGGAGCTTACGTCTGGGAAGACCGGATCGGTCCGAGCGGCCGAACGTACACCGCGTTCGGGGCTCCTCGGAAGTAAGATTGGGGCCGATCGATCCATCGCCGAGCAGGCATGCGTGGCCCGGGCTCCGGCAGCAGTTGCGCGGAACTCGGCACTCGCCGAACGGGACACCGCCGTCGAGGTACGGACCGCGCACTCTTGCGTCCAATGTGATTTCCGTTGACTTGGGGCTTCGAGCGGTGAGAGTCCCCGCCGGGGAGGGAGCACACCTCGATCGTGACGGCAAGACGGGCCTCCGCCCCAGAGCACGGCCCGGGGTCCATGGTCTCTCAGTCCGCAATAGGGAGGCGAGGCAACGACGCAGTGAACCGACTCGCCGGGCAGTGTCCGGAGAGCTTCCCGTGCCTCGCCGTCGACGATTGCCGGCTCCCATCCCGACGGGATCACGGACCGCCCTCAGCGAATTCAATCCACGGACGATCGCCGGTCGGCTCCTCAGGGCGCCTAGAAGGCTTGCCCCTCAGGCCGGAGGAGGCCGCGGGGGGCGGGTTCTATGAGGAAAGTGTTCCGGGCCCGAGGGGATTCGAACCCCTGATCTTGCGGTTAAGAGCCGCCTGCTCTACCGGGCTGAGCTACGGGCCCACGAACGGCTCGGCCCGACCCGACTCCGCAAGATAAAGGCTCGGACCGAGCCTGCGGCTCAGCGCCGAAGACGCTCGAGCGCGGCCCCGACCATCAGCGGGAAGAGGACGGTGACGTCGCCCTCCACGGTCGTGTGCCGGGCCGTCGGCTTGACCTTGCCCCAGGAGACCGCCTCCCGCGTGCGGGCGCCCGAGAGGCTGCCGTCCCACTCCACCGCCGTCGTGATGTAGAGCGCGGCGTCGAGGCCGTCCCGGAACTGGTTCCACCAGATCGTGTGGTGCTTCGAGATCCCGCCGCCGAGGAGGATCGCTCCGCTCCGCCGCGCGTCGAACACGAGGTCGGAGAGACGCTGCTCGTCGGAGAAGAGGTCGAGGGCGAGCGCCTTGTGGTCCTGCCAGAAGAGCCAGAGCTGCGAGCCGACCGCGCCGTCCGTGATCCCCGGCACGATCACGGGAACGTGCCGGTCCGCCGCGGCCCGAAGGATGCTCGACTCCACCGTGGCGGGGATCGCGCGGCCGATCGCGTCGGAGAGCGCGGCGGTCGAGAGCGACCGGGTCCCCCCCGCCCAGAGGCGACGGAGGATCGCCTGCATCTTCCGCTCGACGATCGCCCCGTAGTTCACCTCGGGGATCACGAGGTTCCCGAGCCGGTAGAGCTTCCGGCGGTGGAGCTCCGCGTCGTCGAGGTCCCACTCACCGTGGTAGTACGGCCGGAACGAGCGCGCGAGGTCGTGGTCGAGGGTGCCGCACGTGGTGATCACGGCGTCGACGTACCCCTCGCGCACGAGGGTCGCGAGCACCCCGCGCGTCCCGGTCGCCACGATATCCGCCGGGAAGGACAGGAACGTCGTCATCTCCTCGTCGCCGAGGATCCGCGCGAGCACGTCCACGCCGCGCGCGACCTCGCGGGCGGAGAAGCCGCCCGCCGCCTCGAGCCGCCGGACGAGCGTGTCGAGCGAGGGGGCGTCGTCGATCCGGATGTCCTCGACCTTCCGCGGCACGGCCGGCGTCCCGAGCGGCCGGGGGTTAAAGCCCCCCGGTGAGGCCGAAGGTGAACGACCGGAAGACGAGCGCGTAGGCGAGGAGGTAGCCGGCGAGCGCGCCGCCGTTCAGGAACGGGAGACCGGCCTGGGCGTTGCCGCGCAGGACGAGGCGCATCAGGATCGCGTAGCCGAGGAGCGAGCCGAGCAGCGCGCCGATCCCGGCCCAGAGGTTCCCCCCGACACCGAGGACGGCGGGCGTGGTGGGGAGCCAGATGAACGCCGAGACGACGAGCGTCCCCGGGATCACCACGTCGCCGAGGCCCATGAAGAGCGCCTCCCGCTGCTCGGTCGGCTGCGCGCGCTGCTCCTGGAGCGAGGGAGCGTTCGTGTAGTCGTAGCCGGCGGAGTCCGGCATCACGAGGAGGATCGGGAGCTTCATGTCGGTGACCGCCTCGGCGAGCGTCACCATGTGCTTCGTTCCGTAGACCGCGATCGCGTCGTAGATCAGGAGCGCGACCAGGAGGATGAACGCCGGCAGGACGGCGAACGAGATCCCGAGGATCGCGATGAGCGAGCCCGCCGCGAGGAAACCGACCAGGTCGACGACGTACCACTGCGGCTCCATCAGGAGGAGGAGGTAGAGACCGGCGCTGACGATCGCCGCGAGCGTGACCGCGGGGCTGTAGGCGAGCTCGGCGCCGTACGGCGGGGGGAGGAGGAGGGCGGGGTAGATCGCCGAGAACGTCGCGTAGAGGGTGATGTAGAGCGAGGCCGCGATCGCGAACAGGATCAGGTGGCGGAGCGCCGCGAGGCCGCCCTGACGCCGGGCGATGTAGAGGATCAGGAGCGGCGCGAGGACGATGATGACGATGATCTCGAGCGGGGCGGTGACGCTCTGGGGGTTCGAGCTCGTGACGAGCCCGGCCGAGCGGAACGGCTCGGCGAGGAGGAGGGCGACCGCCTGGGCCCCGACGTAGAGCGCGAGCAGTCCGATCCAGCGGAGGCTCCGCATAGGGCGCTACGGCTGGACGACCGCGTAGGCGTTGTTCCCGAGCACCTTCGTGATCTTCGCGTTCACGGTCGAGCCGCGTTGCGTGGCGCCGGTGACGAAGACGACGAACCCTTCCTTCTTCGCGACGCCGTCCCCGCGCCGGCCGACGTCCTCGATCGTGAGGCGGTAGACCTCGCCGACGACGACGGGCGCCTTCGGCTTCTCGGGAGCCACGACCCGGCGGACCGTGACCGGGCGCTGGGCCCCGCAGGCCTCGCAGATGAGGAGCGTGAGTCGCCCCTCCTTCTGGAGGTGCGTATCCGGCCGGTGGCACTCGGTACAGATCACGTACTTCGCGGTGTACTCCTTGAGCCGCTGGGCGATCTGATCCTTCGTCAGGCGGGACTTGAGCACTCCGCGGGGGAGGTCGAGCACGCCGGGGCATCCGAACTCCTTCGCGAGGTACTGGATCACGTGATCCGGATCGCGCCGGAGGACGCCGCAGATCTCCTGGAAGTTCCGGATCACCGTGTTCTTGCCGTCCGTCATCACGTCCGGCTCCGGCACCTGGAACCGCTCGCCGCCGGTCTGGACCGGCGGGAGCTTCGAGCGGGCGCGCTCGAGGAGCGCTTCGTATCCTTGCATGGAACGGAAGAGAAGACCGGGGCGGCGGGGATAAGGATTCCTTACGGCCGGTAGGCGGGCGGGACCTCCGGGAACGCCGCGAGCACCTCGAGGACCTCGGAGAGGTCGGACCCCGGAACGATCGCGGAGGCTCCGCGTCGCACGGCCTCGTCCTCCGGCTTGAACGCGACCCCGACCCGGCTCCGCCGGAACATCCCCACGTCGATCTCCGAGTTGCCGACCGACGCGGTCTCGGACGGGCCGATGCCGAGCCGGTGTTGCAGCTCGGCGACGACGCGCTCCTTCTGGAGGACGGGGACCCGGACGATCCCCTCGCCGGTGAGCCGCCCCGCGGCATCGACCGCGAAGCCGTTCGCGAGGACGACGTCGATCCCGAGGTCCCGCGCGACGCGCTGGGCGAGGAGGTCGATCCCTCCGCTGACGATCGCCGTCGTGACGCCCCGCGAGCGGAGCCCCCGGACGAGCGCCTCCGCGCCGGGCATCAGCGGAGCGCCGGCGAGGATCTCGTCGATCTCCTCCAGCGTGAGGTCCGGTCGGTGCTTCCACCAGATGCGGACGTCCGTGCGGACGAACTCGGCATCGTCGATCTCCTTCGCGAGGAACCGGCGAAGGCCGTCGTCGTTCCGCTCGCCGAAGTACGCGTGGACCGTGTGGTACGAGCTCTCGATGTCGACGAGCGTGCCGTCCATGTCGATCGCGACGAGCCTAAGCACGGTCGCCCCGGGCGATGGCGTCCGCCCGGTCGAGCACGTCGTCCTTCGGACGGACCGACCAGGCGGCGAGGTTCGTGTCGACCTGCTCCGGCCGGCTCATCCCCACCACGGGCGCGGCGCC